>DATMZP010000307.1:0-9903 GCA_035573595.1 Hyphomicrobiaceae bacterium | reverse complement strand
CGCTTGGCGGCGTCGGAGTAGGAACCCTTGTTCAGGAGGCTGTCGGCCTGGGCGTACATCTTGTCAGGCGGATCGGGGTTGAGCAGCTTCGACGTGTCGGTGCTGGAGCACGCCATCAGCGGGCCGAGCACGACCAGGGCTGCCACGAGGGATGCCGCCAGGGCGAGCCATTGGCCTGCCGTGCGGCGCGCGTCAGGCCACCGAGTTGTCTGCTGCAGCATGGCCTGTCCCTGCTTCCGCCCGGTTCTGACGCCGGGCATCCGTAATCGTTTGCGTGCCGGCGCGGCCCCCGCCTAGCCCCCGCGCGACTCTGGCCGGTGCCGATCTCCCGCATTCATTTACAGGAGTCGGCAGCCCCTATCCAGGGCCGGGCGCACGGCCCCGTCCACAGTCCCCACGCAATCTGGCCCCACGCAATCTGGCCCCACGCAATCTGGCGCTCAATTGTGATGTGGCCGTGTCGGAAGCGCAGGTCATCGGCACAGGTCGGCTGCGCCGGCTACGGGCGCTCGGCGGCGTAGCTGACCGCCGCCGCGCTCAGCCCCAGGTCGAGCGGCAGGCCATCGCGCACCTGCGGAGCGGAGACCATGGTCCAGGCCTCGGGGTCGTCGAACAGCGCGCGCAGCACGTTGGCGTTGAGGCGATGGCCGCCGCGCACGGACTGGTAGGCGCCCAGGATCGGCGCACCGGCGAGGGCCAGATCGCCCACGGCGTCGAGCATCTTGTGGCGGACGAACTCCTGCGGATGGCGCAGGCCTTCGGGGTTCATGATGCGGTCGTCGGCCAGCGCGACGGTGTTCTCCAGCGAGGCACCCAGGGCGAGGCCGGCCTTCCACAGGCACTCCACGTCGCGCATGAAGCCGAAGGTGCGGGCGCGGGACAGCTCGTTGCGGAAGGCACCGGAGCTCATCTCCAGGGCGTAGCGCTGCTTGCCGATCAGCGCCGTGTCGAAATCGATCTCCACATCCAGGCGGAAGCCGGAGTAGGGCCGCAGCTCTCCCCAGCAGGCGCCGTCCTCGGCGCGCACGGGCTTGAGCACCTTGATGAACCTGCGGGGCTTCAGGAGCTCGCGGATGCCGACGCCGTCAACGGCCCCGACGAACGCCGCCGAGCTGCCGTCCATGATCGGCACCTCGCGGGAATCCAGCTCGATGTAGCAGTTGTCGATGCTCAAGCCGCGCAGCGCCGCGAGCAGATGCTCCACGGTGGAGACGGTGACGCCGCTCTCGTCGCCCAGAACGGTGCAGAGGGTGAGGTTCTTGACGTGGTCGACATGCGCGGGGATATCCGCAACGATGCGCCCGCGCTTGGTGATGAGGAAGCGGTAGCCGGTGTCAGGCTCGGCGGGGTGGAGAACCATCGATACGGGTGCGCCGCTGTGGACGCCGATCCCGTTCAGCTCGATTTCACGGCCAAGCGTTGTCTGTCGCGACCCGACAAATCGCTTCGACATTTTCGACGTCCCTCGATCCCCGTCGTTGGAACACCCGACCCGTCACCGGGCATCCCAAACCCCCAGAATCCCCGTCTTGCAGCACTGCCTTGTTGTTGCTTTTGTTGGGGAAACGGCTCTCAGCCGCGTTCCCCCCGCAAGTGCGTGAATCGGACGATACTGCGCTGGTGCGACTGGGGACAAGTCACGCTTTCTTACGCTCTGTTACTGTTCCGCCGCAGTTGCGCCACCGTGCCGCCATCAGGCGCCTTGGTCCCGCCGGAAAAACACGGGCAGATCAAGTGGTTCGTCCGGTGCGCGATCGGTTGACTGACGTGAGTCAGCGCGCCTGTCACGACCGCCTCCGGTCAACCGCTGGAACAGGCCGCCTCGGCGCTGGGGCGGCTCCGGCGGCGGCGTCTCGGGCCGACTCGCACCGCCGGTCTTGGCCCAATACTCGCGCTGCCCAACGAGCGGGAAATCCTCCACAGACGGCATGGGCCTGCGGGCGCGCTCGCCATGCCGCTCGCCCGGCCGCTGTCCATGCCGCTCGCCTGGCCGCTCAACGTGCCCCTCGTGGCGGTCGCTACGATGCGGCTGCATTTCCGCCATGCTGCGGTCATCGCGCCCGCCGGGCCTGGCATGGGCCGGCTGGGGTGGGCTGCCGGGCAGCTGCGGCGGCTTCTCGCGGATGACCACATCGCCGGGCACCCGCCGCGGCTCCTGCCGGCGCGCGGGCTCGACGGTGCCCGATGGCCCGCCGCTGCCCGCGCGGCGCGAGGCGGCCTCAGGGCGCGACGGGACGGGGCTCCTGGGGCGCAGGCCCTGGAGGCCATGCGGCTGGGGCGCGGGATTGGCCGCCGGCTCGGCCGCGGGCTCGGCGCGGTGCATGCCGGAGGCCACCACCGAGACGCGGATTTTGCCGGTCAGGGAATCGTCCAGGGTGGCGCCGAAGATGATGTTGGCCTCCGGGTCCACCTCCTGGCGCACCAGATCGACCGCGTCGTGCACCTCAAACAGTGTCAGGTCCTGCCCGCCGGAGATCGAGAGCAGCAGGCTCTTGGCCCCGCGCAGGGAGACGTCGTCCAGGAGCGGGTTGAAGATCGCATCCTTGGCGGCGGTGAGCGCGCGGTCGTCGCCCGAGGCCTCGCCGGTGCCCATCATGGCGGTGCCCATGCCGGTCAGAACGGTCCTGACATCCGCGAGGTCGAGGTTGATGAGGGCATCCCGCACGACCAGGTCCACGATGCAGGCCACGCCTGCGTAGAGCACCTGGTCGGCCAGAACGAAGGCCTCGGCGAACGCCGTGCGCTCGTCGGCGATCTTGAACAGGTTCTGGTTGGGGATGACGATCAGCGTGTCGACGTGCCGCCGCAATTCGGCGATGCCGGCCTCGGCAGTCCGCAATCGCCGCTTGCCCTCGAACAGAAACGGCTTGGTGACAACCGCGACCGTTAGGATGCCGAGGTCCTTGGCCACGCGGGCGATCACCGGGGTGGCGCCGGTACCGGTGCCGCCGCCCATGCCGGCGGCGATGAACACCATGTGCGCGCCTGCGAGCGTCGAGCGGATGTCGTCCAGCGCCTCCTCGGCCGCCGCCTCGCCGATCTCGTGCCTCGCCCCGGCGCCGATGCCGTCGGTGAGCCGCGTGCCGAGCTGGATGCGGTGCTCGGCGGCGGAGGCGGTCAGCGCCTGCGCGTCGGTGTTGGCGACGACGAATTTCGGGCCCAGGAGGCCGGCCGCCAGCATGTTGTTGACAGCGTTGCCGCCGCCGCCGCCCACGCCCATCACGACGATCCGCGGCTTCATGCCTGCGGGCCGGGCTGCGGGTCCGGGCGGCGTCTCTTCGTCGCTCATGAGGCGTTCCTCAGAATCCATCCCGCAGCCACTGGCCCACGCGCTTGAAATAGCCGCCGGACGCCATCTCGGCGCGCACGCGATGCCCGCGCGCTGCGGCGGGGTCGAGAGCGATGGGGATGAGGCCCATGGCGGTCGAGAAAATCGGGTTGCTGTAGGCGGCCGGCATGCCTTCGGCCGCTTCCGGCCGGCCGATTCGCACCGGGCGCCCGAGCGCCTCCGCGGCGAAGCCGGCAAGCCCCTTGAGCTGGCTGCCGCCGCCGGTGAGGACGAGCCGGTGGCCTGCCAGGTGCGCCACGCCGGAGCCCTCGATGCGCTCCATCGCCTGGGTCAGCAGGTCCGAAACGCGGGTTGCGACGATGCCGTTGAGGTCGGCCTTGGTGGTCTCGTGCAGCGGCGCGTCCTCCCCGCCCGAGACGGCGTAGGAGAACAGCTCCTCGTCGTCCGCGGCGCCCTCCTCCAGGCTCCCGTGCAGCGTCTTGAGCCGCTCCGCCTCGGCGAACGGGGTGGACAGGGTGCGGGCGATATCGAAGGTCACGTGATGACCGCCTGCGGCCACGCTGCCGACCGATATCAGATGGCCGTCGGCGAACATGGCGAGCGTGGTGCTGCCGGCACCCAGGTCGACGCAGGTCACGCCGAGCCGGCGCTCCTCCTCGGTGGTCGCCGCCAGTCCGCTGGCATGCGGTGCCGGCACGATGGCAAGCGGCGAAAGGAACGTGCGCTCCACGACGTTGAGGAGGTTGCGCAGCGGCGCATCCTCGGCCGTGACGGCGTGGAAATCCGCCGCCAGCAGGCTGCCGGCCAGCCCGCGCGGGCTCGAGACGCCGCCGGCGCCGTCCACGCGGTAGCCGATCTGCCCGAAATGCAGCAGCGTGCGGCCTTGGCGCTGGGCGTGGTCGCGCCCGGCGGCGGCCAGCCGCTCCGTGTCCGTTTCGCTCACCACGCTGCCTGCGATCCGGGTCTCGGCCTCGAAGGTGAGCGACTTGAGCCCGCCGCCGGTGACGGCGACAAGCACCTCCTCCACCGTCAGGCCTGCCGCCTGCTCGGCCTGGCTCACGGCCGCGCGCAGGGCCTGCTCGGCGCCGTCAAGGTCGATCATCACGCCGGCCTTGAGGCCGCGCGAGGGTCTGATCCCGAAGCCCAGAACGCCCGCGCCCTCGTGGCGCCACAGGCCATTGGCGCGCGAACTCGTCGCCGCAACGATGAGGCAGACGGTCTTGCCCGTGCCGATGTCGAGCACGCCCACCACGTCGGGCGGCCTGGGGGAGGATCTGGATCGTGTCAGCACGGCCTGACGGCTCCTCTCGGTGGCATCAGGTGCGCCCGGTGGACGGTGCCGGTGCGCGCTCGGCGGTGGCGTCGAGGCCGCCCACGAAGGCCCGAGTGGGGACCCTGAGGTCGATGCGCCTGGCGCCGCCGAGACCCGACTTAAGCAAGCCGACGAGCCGGGCCAGCGCCTCGGCCTCGCCCGTGGCCGGCAGATCGACGCTCAGGCCGCCTTCCAGATGCAGCGTCCAGCGCCGCTCCGAGACCCGCTCGGCCACGTCGAGCCTGGCGGAGATCTGGGGGAAATCGACGAGCACGGCAAAGAGTGCCGCCGCCTCCTCCGGTGCGCCGGCGCCGGACACGTGCAAGAGCTGAGGCATGAGATCGGTCGGCACCTGCTGCAGCTTGCGCCCGGCGCGGTCGATCAGCCAGTTGCGCTCGCCCGAGCGCCAGACGGCGAACGGCACGCGCTCGGTAACCCGGATCTCCATGCGGTCCGGCACCACCCGCTCGATGCTGGCGCGCCTGATCCAGGGCAGCCGCTCGATGCGGGCGCGGGCGGCGGCGGCGTCGAAGGTGAGAAGGGTGCGCGCGCCGTCGAGATCGAGGGCGGCATAGATATCGGTGTCCGACGTGAAGCGGTGGCCGGTGACGGAGACTTGGCTCAGCCCGAAGCCCGCCAGCTCTACGCCGCGCTCGACCGGGGCGAGCGCGGCGGCGCGCAGCTCGGGATTGGCGAGAATGAGGAAACCCGTGACGCCCAGCACCCAGGCGCCCAGACGGCGGCGACGGCGAGAGGACTTGGTCGGAGCCTTCAAGACCGGTCGGGGCGCTGGCGGATGATCCGCCCGCCACCAGACTTCCGGTCCGGGTCCTACCTGCTGCAACTCGCGTCCTCGACCATCCAGCTCACCAGTTCGACAAACGACAGACCCGCATGCGCGGCCAGCTCCGGCACCAGCGAGGTTGCGGTCATGCCCGGCTGGGTGTTGACCTCCAGGCAGACCACCTCGCCCGATCCGCTCGGGGTGTCGTCGAAGCGGAAATCCGCCCTGGAGACGCCCCGACAGCCCAACGCTCTGTGGGCAGTCAGAGCCAGATTCTGCACCAATTGGTAAACAATTGGTGAAACTGGTGCAGGCAACACGTGGCGCGATCCGCCGTCGGCGTATTTGGCCTCGTAGTTGTAGAAGCCGAGGCTCTCGGCGGGCAGGATCTCGGTGACGCCGAGCGCGCGGTCGCCCATGACGGCGCAGGTCAACTCCCGGCCCGGTACGAATCGCTCCGCCAGCAGGTCCTCGCCGAAGGCCCAGCCGGGGTCGTTGAGCTCCTGCGGCGGGTGCTCGTGGTCGGCGCGGACGATGAACACGCCGACGCTGGAGCCTTCGGAGACCGGCTTTAGCACGTAGGGCCGCGGCAGCACGTGTGCCCTGGCGGCCTCGGCCCGAGCCACGACCTGGCCGTCGGCCACGGGGATGCCGGCGGCCCGCATCATGGCCTTGGCCTGCTCCTTGTGCATGGCGAGCGCGGAGGCCCGGACGCCGGAGTGGCTGTAGGGGATGCGGAGAAGCTCCAGCAGGCCCTGGACGCAGCCGTCCTCGCCCCAGCGGCCGTGCAGGGCGTTGAAGCACACCTCGGGCCCGATCTCGGCGAGCCGCTGCGGCAGGTCGCGGCCCACGTCGATCGGCGTCACCTTGTAGCCGGCGCTGGCGAGCGCCTCGGCGCAGGCTCTGCCGGAGTTGAGGCTTACCTCCCGCTCGGCGGAGAGGCCGCCCATCAGCACGGCCACGTGTTTGAACCGGCGCGAGCTCGAACGTGCGCTCATGATGCGGCTGCCTCCGTAATCGTAGGGTGCAATAAGCGAGCGAAGCGAGCGCATTGCACCGAGCGCGCCGGACCACGGTGCAATGCGCTTCGCTTATTGCACCCTACGCGTGACGTCATAGGCCCAGCGCCTCCCCGGTGGGCCGTCCATCGAGCGGCACGCCGATACGGATGATCTCCCACTGCAGCTGGTGGCCGCTCGCGTCCCTGACGCGGGCGCGAACCGTCTCGCCCAGGCGCTCGATGTCCTCGGCGGAGGCGCTGCGGTCGTTGATCAGAAAATTGCAGTGCATCTGCGAGACCTGGGCGCCGCCGATCCGCAAGCCGCGGCAGCCGGCGGCATCGATCAGCTTCCAGGCGCTGCTGCCCGGTGGGTTCTTGAACGTTGAGCCACCGGTGCGCTCCTTGATCGGCTGGTTGGCCTCGCGGTAGTCGGCCACCTCGTTCATCTCCTTGAGGATCGCCGCCTGCTCGCCGGGGGTGCCCTGGTAGAGCGCCTCCGTGAAGATCCAGTCGCCCGGCACACCGCTGTGCCGATAGGTCATCCTCATGTCCGGGAGCGAAAGGCGGTGGAGGTTGCCCCTGCGATCGACCGCCCGCGCCTCGACCAGGGCATCCCTGGTCTCGCGGCCGTGCGCTCCGGCGTTCATCCGCAGCGCTCCGCCGATCGAGCCGGGAATGCCGCGATAGAAGGCCAGTCCGGCGATGCCCGCATCGGCGGCGGCGCGCGCGAGCTTCGCGTCGGGGACGGCGGCGCCGGCGCGGATGCGGTTGCCCGGCTCGACGGCGATCTGCGCAAAGCCGCGACCCAGCCGGATGACGATGCCGGGCACGCCGCCATCGCGGACCAGCAGGTTGGAGCCGAGGCCGATCACCGTGATCGGGAGCTCTGCGGGCATGTTTGTCAGGAAATAGGCGAGATCCGCAGCATCGGCCGGCACGAACAGCGCCTGCGCCGGCCCCCCCACCCGGAACCAGGTGATGTCGGCGAGCGACTGGTTGGCGGCGAGCCGGCCGCGCAGATCGGGCAGCGCGGGTGCGAGATCGGGGAGCAGATCGGGAAAGCTCACGCCGCGCTCCCGCTCCGGATCGATCCGGACACCGGTGCTGGCATCGGCCCCGCCGCCAGCCATTCGGGAAGCGCGTGCGCCCATTCGGTGCTGTTGCCGGCCCCCAGGCATATCACCATGTCTCCGGGCGCCACGGAAAGCCGCAGCATGGGGGCGATCTCGCGCTCGCTGTCGACGGCGGCGACGTCCTCGTGCCCGCTGGCACGGATGGCCTCGGCCAGCGTGGCGTGGCTGATGCCGTCGATGGGCGCCTCGCCGGCGGTGTAAAGCGGAGCGACGATGACGCTGTCGGCGTCGGCAAAGCTCGCGGCAAACTCGTGGAACAGATCGCGCACGCGCGTGTACCGATGCGGCTCCACCACCGCGATCACGCGTCCACGTGCGGCGGCACGCGCGGCCTTCAGCGTGGCGGCGAACTCCACGGGATGATGGCCGTAGTCGTCGTAGATCTCCACGCCGTTCCAGGTGCCGGTGAGCTGGAAGCGGCGCTTGACGCCGGAGAAGCCCGCCAGCGCGCTGCGGATGGCGGCATCGGGGATGCCGGCCTCGCTGGCCGCGGCAATGGCCGCCAGGGCGTTGAGCGCGTTGTGGTGGCCGGCCATCGGTATGCTCCAGCCGTTGAGCGGCCGCTGCCCGCCACGGACGCGGGGGCCGAGCTGGGCGTCGAACACGGTGGTGGCGCCCTCAGCGTGCACTGCCTTGAGCAGCAGGTCCGCGCCCGGCGTGGTCCCGTAGGTCAGCAGCCGGCGCCCGTCGCGCCTCAGCTGCAGCCGCTCGATCAGCCGGCTGACCACCGGGTGGTCGATGCAGGCCACGGCGAGGCCGTAGAAGGGGATGCCGCGGAAGAACGCCTCGTAGGCCCGGTGCATGTTCTCGACCGTCTCGAAGTAGTCGAGATGCTCCGGGTCGATGTTGGTGACGACGCCGATCTGGGTCGGGATCTTGATGAAGGTGCCGTCGGACTCGTCGGCCTCCACGATCATCCACCGCCCCTCGCCGCGGCGTGCGTTGGAGCCCCACTCGTTGATGATGCCGCCGGTGATGACCGTCGGGTCGAGGCCGGCCGAGTTGTAGATGTGCGCGATCAGCGACGTGGTGGTGGTCTTGCCGTGCGTGCCGGTGACGGACACGGTTGCATAGAGCCGCATCAGCTCGGCCAGCATCTCTGCGCGGCGGATGATGGGAAGGCCTTTGGCACGCGCCGCCTCAAGCTCCGGGTTGCCCGTCCGCACGGCCGTGGATATGACGACATTGCGCGCGCCCACCAGGTTCACGGCATCGTGCCCCACGAACACGCGCATGCCCTTGGCACGCAGTCGCCTGACGTTGGCACTGTCCTTCTGATCGCTGCCCTGCACGGTGTAGCCCATGGAGTGCAGGATCTCGGCGATCGCGCTCATGCCGATCCCGCCGATACCGAGGATATGCACGGGGCCCATGTCGGCAGGCATTTGCATGATGATCAGGTTTCCCTCGCTGGCGGTGCGCACCGCATTCTTTGTTGGCGCGGATGTTACGCGCTTTGCTGCCGGCGGCCTACCAGCTCTTCGACAAGATCCGCCAAACGGGTTACTGCATCGGGGCGGCCCTGCGCCCTGGCGGCGGCGGCGGCCTGTTCCAGCCTGTCCGGCGAGGTGAGGAGATCGGCCAGCGCTCCGGCGAGGAACTCCGGCGTATAGTTCTTCTGCTCCAGGCACCAGGCGGCGCCGGCGTCGGACAGCCTGAGTGCGTTCTGCAACTGATCGTTATCCAAGGCGTGGGGCAGGGGCACCAGGATGGCGGGGCGGCCCATCACGGTCAGCTCGGCCACCGTGGAGGCGCCGGCACGGCCGATGACGAGGTGCGTCTTGGCCATCTGCTCCGGCAGATTGGGAAAGAAGGTGGCGAGCTGCGCTCTGACGCCCGTCCGCCAGTAGGCCTCCTTGACTCGGCCCAAATCCTCCTCGCGGCACTGTTGCACGACAAGCAGGCGGGAGCGCACCTGCTCGGGCACCAGGGCCAGCGCCTCCGGCAGCGCGTCGGCGAAGAAGCGCGCGCCCTGGCTGCCGCCGAACACGAGGAGGCTGCAGGGTCCGCCGTCCGGCGGCGGGTGATAGGGCTCGGAGGCCCAGGTAACGACCAGGTCGCGCACCGGATTGCCCGTCATCCGGGCCTTGCCCTGGGTGCGGCCGTCGAGGAACCTCGTCTGCTCGAAGGAGGTGGCGATGGCGGTCACGTATCTGGCGAGCGCGCGGTTGGCGCGCCCCAGCACGGCGTTCTGCTCGTGCAGCGCGGTGGGCACGCCCATGAGCCGCGCAGCCACCAGCGGCGGGAAGGCCGGATAGCCGCCGAAGCCGACGACGGCGGCGGGCTTCACCTGCCGCAGCAGCTTGAGCGAGGCGGCAACGCCGCGCGACAGCGACCACGCTGCGCGCCCCAGGGCCGCCGCCGATTTGCCCGTCGGGCTGGCGG
>DATMZP010000306.1:0-4229 GCA_035573595.1 Hyphomicrobiaceae bacterium | reverse complement strand
AGCCCAACGACCCCAGCGCGTTCGCGCTCGCCACGGTCGATCCGACGGGGCTCCCCAACGTGCGCACGGTGCTGCTGAAGGGCCTGGACCCCGCAGGGCACCCGGACCGGGGTTTCGTGTTCTACACCAACTTCGAGAGCGCCAAGGGCACCGAGCTGCTGGCCTCCCGCAAGGCCGCCCTCAACTTCCACTGGAAGAGCCTGCGCCGGCAGGTGCGCGTGCGCGGCCTCGTCTCGGTGGTGAGCGACGCCGAGGCCGACGCCTACTTCGCCACCCGCCCGCGCGGCTCGCGGCTGGGCGCCTGGGCCTCGCAGCAGTCGCGCCCGCTGGAGAGCCGCTTCGCGCTGGAGAAGGCGGTGGCGCTGGTGGCGGCGAAATACCCCGTGGGCGACATTCCACGGCCGCCTTACTGGTCCGGCTTCCGCGTAACCCCGCTGGCCCTGGAGTTCTGGCACGATCGGCCGTTCCGCCTGCACGAGCGTGTCGCGTTCCGGCGCGGGGCCACCGGCGAAGCCTGGAGCAAGCAACGCCTCTATCCGTAGCCGATCTTATCCATAGCCGGTTTCATCCCCTGCACCGGAGGATTCCATGCCGCATCGCCTTGCCCGAGGTCTGATGGGATTGCTCCTGATCGCGGCCTTCTCGCAGCCGACTTTGGCTGCGGATATCAAGGTCCTGACCGCCGGGGCGATGCGCGGCGTGCTGGCTGAGTTGCTGCCCCGGTTCGAGACGGACACCGGCCACAAGGTCTCCCTCGACAACGCCACGGCCGGGATGCTCGCGCAACGCATAGAGGCCGGCGAGGCGTTCGACGTGGCTGTCATCACCCCCAAGGTGATCGACGGGCTCATTGGGAAAGGCAAGATCGCACCGGGAAGCCGCGTCGATGTGGCGAAGGTGGGCATCGGCGTGGCCGTGAAGGCGGGTGCTCCGCTGCCCGACATCGCCACTGTGGAGGCCTTCAGGCGCACGCTGCTCGCCGCTAGATCGGTCGCCTATATCGATCCCAAGGCCGGGGGCTCCAGCGGCATCTACTTCGATGGGCTGCTCGACCGCCTCGGCATCGCCGGCGAGGTCCGGCCGAAGGCCAGGTTGAAGCAGGGCGGCTACGTGGCGGACCTGGTGGCCAGCGGCGAGGCCGAGGTGGCCGTGCACCAGATCAGCGAGATCGTGCCGGTGAAGGGCGTGGTGCTGGTGGGGCCGCTGCCGGCCGAGGTCCAGAATTTCACCACCTACACCGCAGCGATCGGAGCAGACGCCAAGGACGCGGCAGCAGCCAAGGCCCTTGTCGACCGTCTCGCCGGACCGGCTGCCGGGCCCATTCTCAAGACGAAGGGCATGGAGAAGCCTTGACGGCGCCGCCGCTGTCGGCGGAACTATTCCATGCCTTCGAACCCGCTCCGGCTCGTCCTCCTTCTTGTCCTGGGGACCATCCTTTTGCCCGCCGGCCTCGGCGCCGCGCTGCCCAAGCAGGAGCTGACGCCCGCGGAGCCGTCGTTCACGGGCAAGCTCCTGGTCGCATCGCCCGCCATGCCCGACCCGCGCTTCCGGCGCACGGTGATCCTGATCGTCCGCCACGACCGCAAGGGCGCCCTCGGCATCACCATCAACCGGCCCCTGGGCGAGCGCTCGCTGGCCACCCTGCTGCAGGCCATGGGCGACAGTACCGCGGCGCAAGGGGCGAACGTGCGCGTCTTCGCCGGCGGGCCGGTGCAGCCCGAGATCGGCTTCGTCATCCACAGCACCGAGTACGACCGCCAGGACACGCTGCCGATCAACGGCGACCTGTCGGTCACCGCCAGCCTGGAGGTTCTGCGCGACCTCGCCCGCAACCGGGGGCCGGAGAAATCCCTGGTGGCGCTCGGCTACGCCGGCTGGTCCGCCGGCCAGCTCGAGACCGAGTTCGCCCGCGACGACTGGCTTGTCGTGCCTGCCACCGCCGCGCTGGTCTTTGACACACCGCGCGAGCGCCTCTGGGACGAGGCGATGGCGGCGCGGGGGAAGATGCCGTAGGCCGCCCGTCTGGCGCACAGCAGCAGCGTGCGCCAATGGCACAATAGCCACGGCCTGCCCTGCCCGGAACAGCGTTGTCCACCTATATGATAGAATAAACATCCTGCAGTCTCAGCGGAGGCGACAATGATATTTCGCCAGCTCTTCGACCAGACCTCCAGCACCTACAGCTACCTGATCGCCAGCCGGAAGGGCGGGGAGGCGCTGATCATCGATCCGGTGCTGGAAAGGGTGGACCGCTACCTGCAGCTGGTGAAGGAGCTGGACCTCAAGCTCGTCAAGGCGGTCGACACCCACATCCATGCCGACCACATCACCGGCCTCGGCGCCCTGCGCGACCGCACCCACTGCATCACCGTGATGGGAGAGCACGCCAAGGTGGATGTCGTCTCCATGCGGGTGACCGAGGGCGACCGGCTCACCATCGAGGGCCTGGCGCTCGACGTGCTCTATACGCCAGGCCACACGGACGACTCCTACAGCTTCCTGATGGGCGACCGGGTGTTCACGGGCGACACGCTCCTGATCCGCGGCACGGGGCGCACCGACTTCCAGAACGGCAGCGCCCGCGATCAGTTCGAGTCGCTCTTCAGTAAGCTCCTCAAGCTGCCCGACGAGACGCTGGTCTACCCCGCCCACGACTACAAGGGCGACACCGTCTCGACCATCGGCGAGGAGAAGCGCCACAACCCGCGCCTGCAGGTGCGATCGGTGGACGAGTACGTCGACCTGATGAGCAGGCTCAATCTGCCCAACCCCAAGATGATGGACGTGGCGGTGCCCGCCAACATGCGCGTCGGCCTCGCCCAGGACGAGATCGCCCGCAAGGGCTGGGCGGTGACGCCGGCCGAGGCCAAGGCCCTGGTGGGCCAGCCCGGCGCCGCGCTGGTCGATCTGCGCGAGCGGTCCGAGCGCGAGAAGCACGGGGTGATCCCCGGCTCCCTGCACGCGCCCTATCCCGAATTGCAGGAGAACATCAGCCCCGGCGGCATGCTGCACGAGCTGGCCTCGGCCACGGGCCGGCGGATCGTGTTCTATTGCGCCTTCGGCGAGCGCTCGGCCATGGCGGTGCAGGCCGCCCAGGATGCCGGCTTGGCCGCTGCCTGCCACATCCACGGCGGCCTCGACGCCTGGCGCAAGGCCGGCGGGCCGCTGGAACGGTGTCAGTCCCTCCGGGTCTAAGACGAAACTGACCAACTGGGACGGCGGAGTTTGGCCGGGCGCGACATGCAAGCCGCTGCGCAGACTCCCCTCCCCCTTGTGGGGAGGGGCTAGGGGTGGGGGGAACCCCGATATTCGAGGTCTGTGATCCCCCCCACCCTGTCCCTCCCCCACAAGGGGGGAGGGGACGCTGCGGCGCGCTCCGTTTCGTCATCAAGGGTCGGCGCCAGCCGGTGGTCGGCTGACACCGTTGCGGGTCGGACACCCGGTCAGCGCACCGATTTGAACTCGTCGGTGAGGCGGTTGATCTTGGCGGCGGCGCCGCCCAGCACCCACAGGTCGTAGACCGCCACCAGCAGCGTCATCACGGCGATGACGATGTTGAAGCCCGACAGCTGCCAGAATCCGACGATGCTGATGAAGATGCCGAGTATGGCAACCAGCGCCGGAAAGGCGGAGATCATGTTGTCCAGGTTGTGGGTGGCGACGCTGCCGATCTCGCCATGGGACAAGGGGTAGCCCTGCACGACGAGGTAGAGCCAGAACAACCCGAACAGCGTGCCGAACACCACCATCGTCGATGAGGACAGCATCTCCGGCTCCAGCCTCGGCACCAGCCAGAACACGCAGGCCAAGCCCGCCGAAAGCACGATCGCGCTGATGGCGCGCCATTTGATCGTCGTCATTTCCTATCTCTCCCTCACGCGCAAGCGCACAAATCCGTTCAGGCACCATCCTTACCGCGGTCGCAAGACCGGCACGACCCCCTCGGGTGCGATGAGGCGGCTCGCGCACAAATTGCCACAGGACTGCCTGCCGGCCAATCGGTGCTATGCGTCCCGATCAGCCGGCGCTATTCTCAATTCCAGACAAAGAGTTAGGAACGTGACAGGAGCATGGTGCACCGCGCGGGCGGTGTGTCGCGCTCGCTTGCGTCGATGGCGGCGACCGCGGTCGCGGGCGGCGCACTCTTGATGCGGCCCTCTCGATGCGGCCCCTTGATGTGGCTTGAGACATGGCAAATGTGGTGGTGATCGGCGCCCAGTGGGGCGACG
>DATMZP010000305.1:0-3473 GCA_035573595.1 Hyphomicrobiaceae bacterium | reverse complement strand
GACGCCAGAGCCTACAATGAGCGCGGCTTGGTGTGGCACAAGAAGGGCAGTCACGAACGGGCCATCGCCGACTTCACGCAGGCGATCAAGATCGACGCGAGCCTCGTGGACGCTTACATCAATCGCAGCATCGCCCTGCGTGACAAGGGCGATCATACGGCCTCTGCCGCCGACCTTGAGCTGGCAAACCGCATCAAGACCACCGGGCTCCCAAACGACGGCCTCTCACGGAGCGGCGAATAGGCTCCAAATCGTCCTATCGCCGTCCCTTCCTATTGCCTCTTGCCTTGCGAAGGGCTCCAATCGATTTGGAGGGCTCCCAGGCGTTTGGAGGGGTCCCAGCCTTTTCGGCGCTGGCTGTCAGGGAGGAGAGGTGGCATGTCTGGTGCGGGCGTGTTTTCCGACAGGTCGCAGCTCGTGGCCGATCTCACCATGCTCGAGGCCTTCCGGTGGTATCGGATGGTATTCACCGAGCGCCTGACGGCCGCCAGCAGGAGCCGGAACGAGCCGACCCTGGAGATGCTGCGCCTCGAAGCCACCTACCAGGTGGCCGAGTTCTACTACGGCCTGAAGGCGCACGGCATAGAGGGCGCGGACGACATTGAGAGGCTGGCCGACGCGCACAACGACTACATTGTCGGCCTGACCAACGATCCGGCGAAGATGGACCGGCTGGGTCTCAAGAAGGAGCGGCTGCTGGACGCCATGTTCGAGGCCGCAACGCGCCCGCGCCTGGTCGAGGTCTGGCGGCAGCGGCCGGGCACCATCGACCAGTCGAACCTGGGCCGCCTCCTCACCGTCGTGATGTCGGTCGAGACCTGCCGGAAGGTGTGCGTCGCCTGCGCCGAGGCCGGCTTCCTGGAGCGCCGGGAGACGGGTCACGGCACGATCCTCATCGTCTCCAACGGCGTGCTGGAGGAGACGCTCGGCCTGTGCCTGCGCGAGGCGCGTGAGCGCGTTGCGGGCGTCGGGCGCGGTCACTAGCCGGCTTGCTCGGCGGGGGCTCGGCCAGGGGCTCCAATCGGCTTGGAGCCCTCCAAACGGTTGGGCGGGGGTGCAGGGCCTTCGGGGCTGGCCATTGGCGGGGGGAGCTGGCATGTCGCGCGAGACGTTCTTGCCGGGAGGGCTCAGGTTATGGCTGACCTCAAGGCTCACCTCGGTGCCCACCTCAGGCCGGCCCGAGCATACTTGAGGCTCTTTTGCTGGTGCCGGATGGCCTTCACCGAGCGCCTCACGGCCGCCGCCGGCAATCTGTGACGATCCTTGAAGGGAGGAGAAAATCGCCATGACCCCGCACCAAGCTGCCGGCCTGCTGATTGCTCTGGCGGTCTCGACCACGGCCGCCCTGGCCGACGTGAAGGGGAGGCCCAATCCGCCGACCTTCACGCCCGAGGAGGCGGCGCTGATCAAGCGCGACCCGAGGCTCGTCGCCGCCGCCCAGGACCATCCCTGGCACCTGCGCTGTGCACTGGACGCCTGGGACGACATCCGCCGCGCCGCCCCCGGCAAGCGCGAGCCGTGCCCGCCGCTCCCCCCGGAGCCCGGCCGCGCCTCCACCGAGGGGCCGTTCGACCTCCTGCAGATCCTCAAGGAGGCCGCGGGCGGGGGCGGCACCAAGCGCTAGCCCGCGGCCTCGTCGCAGGGGGCTCTCGCGTGCGGCAATGCGCGGTGCGCACCGCACCTGGGAGGAGGCAGGCGCCGTGCTTATGGCGGCACTGCCGCCGGCACTCACGGCCTGCGTGTTCGCACGCCAGTAAGGCATCTGGATCGAGCAGGCCTCCAGCGTAGTGCTGATCGGCACGTTCGCCTCGGTGGCCACGCTGATCGGCGTGATGTGGTTCCTGCAGAGCGGCATGCTCGCGCGGCTCTGACACCACGACACGAACAGGCGTCGGAGCAATGGCGTCAGACCCGGAGGGTCTGACACCTACTCCGAGCGCTCGTGGAAGAAGTCGTAGATGGTCTGGGCCATCTGGGCGCTGATGCCCTGCACGGCCTCCAGGTCCTCCTTGCCGGCCCGGGAGACGGCCTTGGCGGAGCCGAAATGCTTGAGGAGGGCGCGCTTGCGCCCGGGTCCGATGCCGAGGATCTCATCGAGCGGGTTGGCGCCGATCGCCTTGGCTCGCTTGGCGCGGTGGGTGCCGATGGCAAAGCGGTGCGCCTCGTCGCGCAGGCGCTGCACGAAGTAGAGCACGGGGTCGCGCGGCTCCAGCATCATGGGCGCAGCGCGGCCGGGGATGTGGAAATGCTCGCGCCCGGCGTCGCGGTCCGGCCCCTTGGCGACGCCGATCAGCGCCACACCCTCAATGCCGAAGCTCGCGACTACCTCCTGCGCCACGCTGAGTTGGCCCAGGCCGCCGTCGATCAGCAGCAGGTCGGGCTTGGCGGGGAATTCGTCGCCGGTCTCGTCCGTCTCCGGCAGCGCTGTCTCCTGCGCGTTGCCCTCGAGCGTCTCCTGCTCCGTCTCGCCCAGGCCGGTCACGCCGGCTTCCGCCTCGTCGGCGCGCAGCACCCCGAAGGCCAGCGCGCGGGAGGCGGGGTCAGACCCTGCGGGTCTGACCCCAGTGCTCGACGCTTCTGATGTCGCGTCTCCAGTTGCGCCTCCACTTGAAGGTTCCGCCACGGTGTCAGACCCGCAGGGTCTGACCCCATCGGGCGCCTCGGCCTCGTCGAGCAGGAGGCGCTTCATGCGGCGGGCCAGCACCTCGTGCATCATGGCGTAGTCGTCGCCGGGGGTGAGGCCCTCGGTCTTGATGTTGAACTTGCGGTACTGGTTCTTCACGAAGCCGTCCGGGCCGGCGACGATCATGGCGCCAACCGCGTTGGTGCCCATGATGTGGCTGTTGTCGAACACCTCGATGCGCCGGGGTGTGCGCGCGAGGCCGAAGCGATCGCGCAAGCCCTCCAGCAGCGTGCGCTGCGAGGAGCTCTCCGCCAGCTTGCGGGCCAGCGCCTCGCGCGCGTTCTGCAGGGCGTGCTCCACCACGCCGGTCTTGGCGCCGCGCTGGGGCACGCGGATCTCTATCCTGCGCTCCACCTTGGTGGAGAGCGCGTCGGCCAGCAGCTCCCGGTTGGGCAGCTCGTGCGACAGCAGGATCAGCCGCGGCACCGGCTTGTCGTCGTAGAACTGGGCAATGAAGCTCTCCAGCACGTCCTCCACACCGATGGACTTGTCGGCGCGCGGGAAGTAGGCGCGGTTGCCCCAGTTCTGGCCGGAGCGGAAGAAGAACACCTGCACGCATGTCTGCCCGCCGTCCTGGTGGGCGGCAAACACGTCGGCCTCCTCGATGCCCTCGGGGTTGATGGCCTGGTCGGCGGTGACGTGCGCCAGTGCCCACAGGCGGTTGCGGTATTTGGCGGCCTGCTCGTAGTCCTGCCGGTCCGAGGCCTCCTGCATCAGGCGCTGGTACATCTGGCGCACGTTCTGGCTCTCGCCACGCAGGAAGCGCGTCGCCTCCTCCACCAGCGTCTTG
>DATMZP010000304.1:0-2547 GCA_035573595.1 Hyphomicrobiaceae bacterium | reverse complement strand
CTCTCCACCACCTCGTCGAGCGGGTCCTGCTTGACGGTCCACGACATGGTGTACTCCATGCCCGCGCAGCCGCCCTTCTTGACGCCAAGGCGCATGCCGATGGTGCCGGCGCCTTGGTCCGCCATCAAGGCCTTGATGCGCTCCGCCGCCCGCTCGGTGAGCTTCATCACCTGAGGCTTGGGCCGCGTGGGTCGAGGGGTGCTCATGCAATCGTCCCGGGTTCGGTTGTCTCGGCCACCGGTCGCCGCCGGCAGGCCGCTCTCGTCTGCCAATATAGGCCCTCAGCGGCCCAAAATCGAGCCGTCAGCGCCATCCGAGCCCGCCCCGGCCCCTGGAGCCCCCTCGCGACTCCCCGGCCACCACATTGTTACGGAATCCCGGATGGAGCTCCTCCGTCAGCGCCGCCCCGCCCACCGCGGAACCGGCCATGACGCAGAAGCGCCGCCGGACAGAATTTACACCGCAGGGCAACCCAGTCGGTCTATGTAGGCATTCGCACAACGCCCGTCGTTGCGTCCACGCTTCGCGTTGCGTGCCACAATTCCCAAGAGCGGGAGGTGACCATGGCCAAGTCCGCGCTGCTGATGACCGGCGAGATGATGCCCCTGATCATGCAAGGCTGCGACGCCCGCTTCGAGGTGCACCGCTGCTGGGAGGCCGCCGACCGCGACGCCCTGCTGAAGCGGGTCGGGCCCCAGATCGAGGCCATCTGCACCGGCACCTTCACCGGCGTGAAGACCGACGAGGCGATGATGGCCGCCTGCCCCAACCTCAAGATCGTCGCCAACTTCGGAGTCGGCTACGACTCGGTCGACGTGGCCGCGGCGGCGCGGCGCGGCGTCATCGTCACCAACACGCCCGAGGTGCTGACCGAGGAGGTGGCCGACACCGCGCTCGGCCTCCTGCTCGGCACGGCGCGAGAGCTCAGCCGGGCCGAGAAATGGCTGCGTGACGGACGCTGGGCGGCAGACGGCGACTATCGCCTCACCCCGGCGTCGCTGCGCGACCGCTCGGTGGGCATCGCGGGGCTCGGCCGCATCGGCAAGGCCATCGCCCGGCGTGTGGAGGCGTTTGGCCTGCCGGTGAGCTACTACGGACGCAGCCAACAGGAGGGCGTCGGCTACCGCCACTACTCCGACCTGGTGGCGCTGGCGCGCGACGTGGACACACTGATCGTGGTCACGCCCGGCGGTCCCGACACGCACAACCTGATCGACGCGGCGGTCCTCAACGCGCTCGGGCCGCGCGGCATCCTGATCAACATCTCGCGCGGCTCGGTGGTGGACGAGGCGGCGCTGATCGAGGCGCTCAAGAACCGGACCATCCTGGCCGCCGGCCTCGACGTGTTTCAGGGCGAGCCGCGCATCAACCCGGCCTTCCTGCAGCTCGACAACGCCACACTGCTGCCGCACGTGGGCTCTGCCTCCCAGTATACCCGCAACGCCATGGGCCAGCTGGTGATGGACAACCTCGTCGCCTACGCCGAAGGCAAGCCGCCCAAGACGCCCGTGCCCGAGACGCCGTTCAAGGGATGGTGATGGACAGGTGTCTGACCCTCCGGGTCAGACACCGTTGCGCAAACGGCATTGAAAGTACCGAGCCAACAACGCCGTTGGTGCTACGGTGTCAGCCGATCACCGACTGCGCCGACCCTCGGGGGAAATCCCAAACCTCGAATATCGGGATTCCTCCCACCCCTAGCCCCTCCCCACAAGGGAGGCTGTCGTGAAACTTGCTTGGGCGGGGCGGGTGTGCGAGTCGGGGTGCGCGGTTGGGTTGCGTCGCGTTGGCTTGAGGAGGCGGAGCGGCGGCGTGACACCAGGCAAGCGGATCGGGCGGCCACAGGTCAGGATCGACGGCAGCGGGCAGTTGGGGCTGTTCGGCGAGGCGGCGCCGGTGCAGCCCAAGCCGCCGGGCGGCGTGGAGGCGGCCATCCGTTTCGTGGAAGCCGATGCGCGCCGGATCATGCTCGGCGGGATGCGGCTCGACGAGCACCTGAAGGCGATGGGCATCGTGTGGCCGTTCACGGTGGCGCGGCTGCTGGGCGAGCAGGACTGGTCGGTGTTCCTGGCCAAGTTGAGCCCGAACGGGCGTCCGCCCTATGCGCCGTGGGCGATGGTGGGGCTGGTGATGGCCGGCCTCCTCAAGGGGGTGAATACGCTGCGCGCCCTGGAGGAGCTGGCGCGCAGCGACCTCGGCGTGATGTGGGTGACGGGCGGCATCTGCCCCGACCATTCGGTGATCGGCCGCTTCCTTCTGCTGCATGCCGAGACGCTGAGCGAGAGCTTCTTTGCCGGCCTGACGGGAAGCGTGCTGAAGGCGACGGGCTCCGACGCGGCGCTGCTCGGTCTGGACGGCACGGTGATTGCGGCGGCGGTGGCGCGGCTCGGCACGCTCAAGGCCGAGGCGCTGGCGGCGGCGTTGAAGGAGGCGGAAGCCAAGGCGGCGGAGGCGCAGGCGGCGGCAGCCGACGCATCCACAGCCCAAGCGGAGAAGGCCCAGACGGCGGCAGCCGAGGCGGCGGCGAAGGTGGAGAAGCTCGCCGCG
>DATMZP010000303.1:0-6517 GCA_035573595.1 Hyphomicrobiaceae bacterium | reverse complement strand
ACAGGAAGCCGGCAACAAAGCCCCCCACATGCGCCATGTAGGCGACGCCGCCGGTGTCCTGGCTCTGGGCGGTGTTGAACAGCGCGCCCGCGCCGGCGAAGATCTGCAGCACGATCCAGAAGCCGAGCACCGCGATGGCGGGCATGGCCACGATCCGGTTGTAGAGCAGCACCCGCACACGGGCGTTGGGGAAGAGCAATAGGTAGCTGCCGAGCACACCCGCGATGGCGCCGGACGCACCGACGTTGGGAATCCTCGATCCGGGTGAGACGTAGTATTGGGCCAACGTGGCTGCGATCCCGCACACCAGATAGAAGATGAGGAACTTGAGCGACCCGAACCGGTCCTCCACGTTGTCGCCGAAGATCCACAGGTAGAGCATGTTGCCGCCGAGGTGCAGCCATCCAGCGTGCATGAACATGGCGGTGAAGATGGTGGGAATGCCGCCCGCCGGGTCCTGTCCGAACCGCCGCGGGATGAATGCCCACTGCTGGATGAAGGCGTTGCCGCCGCTCAATTCCACGAAGAAGAACAGCACGTTGAGCGCGATGAGCGCGTAGGTCACAACCGGCAGCGACCTGCGCGCCGAGTTGTCGTCGCCGATGGGAAACATTGCCCCGCCCCCTTTTCTGCCGGCACCGCGACGCAATCTCGCATACTTGCGGCGACCGGCGAACAGCGCGTGCGGCAAAACCGCCCCGATCGCCCACAAAGGGAGGAGCGGTGTTGCGCGCGCGCCGACGCGCCTGCCTTGCTCTTGGCCGTTCCGCAGGCTACGGCTCGCGGCCATGAAGCTCTATCGCGCCTTTGCCACCGTCGGCGGCCTGACCATGGTCAGCCGCGTGCTGGGCTTTGCCCGCGACATCCTGATCGCGGCCACCCTCGGCTCGGGCGCGGTGGCCGACGCGTTCTTCGTCGCCTTCCGTTTTCCCAATCTGTTCCGGCGCCTGTTCGGCGAGGGGGCCTTCAACTCCGCCTTCGTGCCGCTGTTTGCCAAGCGCCTGGAGGGCGAGGGCCGCGAGGCCGCGCGCGCCTTTGCCGAGGAGGCGCTGGCGGGGCTGGTGTTCGTGCTGCTGCTGCTGACGGCCATCTCCGAGATCGTCATGCCGTTCCTGATGCTGGGCCTTGCGCCGGGCTTCAACGCCAATCCCGACAAGTTCGATCTGGCGGTGCTGCTGACGCGCATCACCACGCCCTACCTGATCTGCATGTCGGTGGTGGCCCTCCTGTCGGGAGTCCTCAACTCGGTCGGCAAGTTCGTGGAAAGCTCGGCCGTCTCCATCGTACTGAACATGACCATGATGGTGGCCACGCTGGTGGCCATTTGGCTCGGCCTCACCAACGAGCCGATGGCCGCGGTGGTGCAGGCCTGGGGCGTGTTCGCCGCCGGCATCCTGCAGCTGGTACTGCTCGTCGACGGCGCCCGCCGCAACGGCCTCTCCTTGCGCCTGCGCCGGCCGCGCATGACCGAGGGCGTGCGCCGCCTGATCGCGCTCGGCATTCCCGGCGTCGTCGCCGGCGGCGTGACCCAGCTCAACATCGTGATCGGCACCGTGATCGCCTCCATGCAGGACGGCGCCGTCTCGCACCTCTATTACGCCGACCGCGTCTACGAGCTGCCGCTGGCCATCGTCGGGATCGCCATCGGCGTGGTGCTGCTGCCCGATGTCTCGCGCCACCTGCGCGCCGGCAACCACGCCGCCGTGATGGACAGCCAGAACCGCGCCTTCGAGTTCTCCATGCTGCTCACCGTGCCGGCGGCAGTGGCGCTGGCCGTGGTGCCCACGCCCATCGTGCAGACCTTGTTCCAGCGCGGCGCCTTCACGGTGGCCGATGTGCCGCCGACGGCTTACGCGCTCGCCATCTTCGCCCTGGGCCTGCCGTCGTTCGTGCTGATCAAGGTGTTCTCGCCCGCCTACTTCGCCCGCGAGGACACCGCCACGCCGATGCGCTACGCCACCATCAGCCTGACGGCCAATACGCTCGGCTCGATCGCCCTCTTCTTCGTGTTCCGCCGGCTCGGACTGATGCCGCACCTGGGCATAGCGGTGGCGACCACGCTGGGCGGCTGGCTCAACGCCGGCCTCCTCTACGCCACCCTGATCCGGCGCGGCGAGCTCGTCATCGACGCCCGCCTCAAGTCCACCCTGCGCGCCATCGTCGTCAGCAGCGCCGCCATGGGCGCCGCGGTCTGGCTGGTGTCGGCCTATCTCGCCGACATGTTCGCCATCGCGAGCATCCTCTCACGCTTCACCGCGCTCTCGGCCGTGGTGGGAGCCGGCCTCGCGGTCTACGCAGTCGCCACCCTGGCGACAGGCGCCCTGGAGATCCGCCAGCTGCGCACGCTGCTCGGGCGGGGCGGGTCGGCGGGGTGAGCGCGGCGGCCTCCCAAAGGCTTGGAGGAGGACAGCCTGCCGCTAGACCGCCGAGGGTTGCACTCCCCTCCCTTCCGCGCCATAACGCGCCCGCATTCGAGGGACCTCTGCAATGGCGTTCGCACCCCGCGTCTTCTCCGGCATGCAGCCGACCGGCAACCTGCACCTGGGCAACTACCTGGGCGCCATGGTGCAGTGGGTCGAGATGCAGAAAACCCACGAGTGCATCTTCTGCGTGGTGGACATGCACGCCATCACTGTGTGGCAGGACCCAGCGGAGCTGAAGGATCAGATCCGCTCGGTGACGGCCGCCTATCTCGCGGCCGGCATCGACCCGAAGCGCAGCATCCTCTTCAACCAGAGCCAGGTGGCGGAGCACGCGGAGCTCACCTGGATCTTCAACTGCGTGGCCCGGCTCGGCTGGCTCAACCGCATGACCCAGTTCAAGGAGAAAGCCGGCAAGGACCGCGAGAACGCCTCGGTGGGCCTCTACGCCTATCCGGTGCTGATGGCCGCCGACATCCTGGCCTACCGCGCCACGCACGTGCCGGTGGGCGAGGATCAGAAGCAGCACCTGGAGCTGGCCCGCGACATCGCCCAGAAGTTCAACAACGACTTCGGCGACTCAATCCGCAAGGCCGGCATCGAGGACGGCATCTTCTTCCCGCAGCCCGAGCCGGTCATCATCGGCCCGGCCACCCGCGTCATGTCGCTTCGCGACGGCACCAAGAAGATGTCGAAGTCGGACGCCTCCGACCTGTCGCGCATCAATATGACGGACGATGCCGACACCATCGCCAAGAAGATCCAGAAGGCCAAGACCGACCCCCAGCCCCTCCCGAGCGAGGAAGGGGACCTGGAGAGCCGCCCCGAGGCCGACAATCTCGTCGGCATCTACGCCGCCCTCGCTCACACCACCAAGGCGCAAGTGCTGAAGGAGCACGGCGGCGCGCAGTTCTCCGCCTTCAAGAAGGCTTTGGCCGAGGTCGCGGTCTCCCGCATCGGCCCGGTCAACGCCGAGATGAAGCGGCTCCTCGCCGACGCGGGCGAGATCGACCGCCTCCTCCGCGACGGTGCCGCTCGCGCGCGCACCATCGCCGCTCCCATCGTCGCCCAGGCAAAGGACGTAGTGGGCTTCCTGCGGTAGGACTACATCAGACCCTCTCGGACCCTTTGGGGGACCTGTGGGCCTGACACGAACTGACCAACCGTGCGCGGCATGCAAGCCGCTGCGCGGATCCCCCTCCCCCTTGTGGGGCTAGGTGGGGGGAAGCCCCGACATTCGAGGTCCGTGATTCCTCCACCCTGTCCCTCCCCCACAAGGGGAGAGGGGACGCCGTGGCGAGATCCGTTTCGTCAGCGAGGGTCGGCGTCAGCTGGTGATCGGCTGACGCCGGATGAACCTACTTCAGCTCCTCGATCCGCTTTGGACAGCGCTCGTACACGAACTTATTGATCTCCCTCAGGAGATCGCTGTGCACGATACCGAAGGTGTCCTCCAGCTGCGCCGCGGTCCAGATGGCGCCCTTGACCACCGTCGGCGCCTCGATGGTGCCGATTCCGAGCCAGGCTTTGGTGGCCTTGCCACCCTTGAACTGGAACTTCGGGGACACGGCCACGGAGACCTTCATCACCTCCTTGTCCCGCTCTATGTCGCAGCGGACGGTATGGGTGCCGAGCTTGTACTCGTACTCCGGCTTGGTCAGCGCCTCGACCAGCTCCTGGCGCTTGGCCGTGAGGTCGACGGCGCAGCGCACGTCGCCGAAGCCCCAGGTGAGCTTCTTCTGCTCCACCCCTTCCTTGATCTTGGCGCCGGCCCAGGTCTTCTGCAGCCCGCACTGGAGGTCGGCGCCCGTGGCCTCGCGCTTGACGAGAATGCCGCAGAGGCTCTTCTCGCACGCCTCCAGCTTCCCCTTCTCGCCCTTGTCCTCCTCCAACGCGAAAGCGCTGCCGGCCATGAACCCGATCATGGCCCCGCCCATCGCCAGGCCCAGTGCCACTCCCGCCGACAGCCAACCCGCGCACGTCGCTCGACGCATGAAAGCCCCCAATATTGACCACCCGTGCCATCCTCACGGGGCCCGCATCGCAAGCCGCAGCCCCGATGGCCGCCCCTTCCTACGCAGCAATCCCGGCACGTCAATGTCAGGTTGCGTGTCGAACGCCTTCCTCCACATGGAAGGGGATTTCGGGCCACGGAGTAGGCAGTAGGCAGTAGGGTGGCAGCTGTCCTACTCCCTATTGCCTATTGCCTGTTGCCTCCTCCGGTAACGATTTCTTAAGCCTGCGTTGGAATGCTTGGTTGCGCGCCGCTTAACGCGCGCTCCCCCGTTTTCCAGGATCTCAGACCATGCCCGCCGCGCTCGAAGAGGCGCACGCCCGCCTGTCCTCCAGCCTCCACGAGGCCAACAACGACACCGGCCGCGCGGCCTTCTGCGGACCGATCGTGGTGAGCGCCATCACCGGCTACTCGGTGAGCAAGGTCGAGGCCGAGGTGCACTCGTTCCGCGACGTAGCGCAGGACCGCGGGGGGGTCGTCAAGGGCACCTATCCCGAGGAGGTGGCCGCCGCGCTCGCCCACTTCGGCTACCGCATGGAGCTGAAGGAGAGCTACATGCACCTGCCCCGCAAGGAGCGCCCCTCGCTGTGGGGCAACTGGATGCAGCGCCAGCGCAACCCCTGGGTGCACTATGTCCTGGCGCTGCATGTGGGCAAGCAGGGCCACTGGGTGGTGATCAAGGGCGTCAAGGTGTGCGATACCTACAGCGGCGGCGCCTGGCAGTTCGTCTGCGACTGGCCGAACAAGTCCAAGCGGATCATGGAGGTCTACGAGGTGCGCCGGGCGCTGGATGTGTGAGGCCTCGGAGCGCGCCGTCCCGCTCTTCTCCCCCGAAGCCCGGATTTCGGCACAATGTCCGGGCTATTGACGCGGCGGCCCTTCTCGGCTCACCTGGGCCCAAAATGGGGGACGTCATGGACAGATTCGCACACGCTTTCGTGTCCGTGCTCCTGCTGGCGGCGGCCGGCTTGGCTTCCGGCTGCGGCGGCAGCGCGAGTGGGTTGCTGACGGGCTCGACGCCCGCTGCAGCGGATGGGCCGGGGACCCTGAACAACGACGATCCGGCGGCGCGGCCGGTCGCCGTGGCCTGGACCTCGGCGCGCGCCCAGCGCTGCGGCTTCTATTTCGATCCGGCCAAGCTGCGCGCGTCCTATCTGGCCTACGAATCGAGACAGCCCGGTGCCGATGTCGCCAAGGCTGAGAAGACCTACGATTCGACCTTCAAGAGCATCCGCGAGCGCGTGGCCGCCAATCCGGACTACTGCACCGACACCAAGAGCGCCGACATCAAAAAGGAACTCACCCGCCATTTGGCCGGCGATTTCAAGCCGGATTTCCCCAAGCCCAAGGTGGCGGAGTCGTGCGGCTTCTTCGGCTGCGGCGGTGGCGGCAGCAGCGACGACAAGTGGGACACGAAGAAATACTGGGACGACCTCTCCACCAGGAGCGGGCGCTGACGCGAGGATCGCCGGCCGGTCCCACTCCGAGAGACCGCGCGGCGGTCGCCTGCCGCGAGCTGCGTCCGCCTTTCGCCACAATCCGGCCGGACTGTGGAATTCCTTGATTTTGCATATGAGCTTGCAAGGATTTGCAGATGGGTACGGTGCTTTTCTGCTTGCTGTCGGTGGGCTTTGTGATTGGTGTCGCCTGCTGCACCGTGGGCCTCTACCTGGTCGTCCTCAGACTGAAAGGCGTTTCGAAGCTCGGTGACGTGCCGGGCATCGGAGAGATCGGCACCCTGCAGTCCGGGGCCTCGCTCTTCTCCATCGGGGCGTATTGCTTCTACTACGCCCTCTCGACCTATGTTCCGCTGCAGAATGGCGCCGTGCTGCAGCAGCGGGTCAACACCTTGCTCATCGAGACGAGCCGGGACCTGCGCAAGGAGTTCAGCGCTTCGGCCAATGCCCATCCGGCGTCGGCCAATATGGAGGATTACGCCCGCGTGACCTTCCTGATCAGCTTCATGCAGCGCATCGACGACAACAACGGGCACGCGGCCTACTACGCTGGCGAGGTCCGCCGGCGCCTCGGCAAACCCCACGAGTCGCATCAGTTCTTCTACCGCTATCTGGAGGAGCAGGAG
>DATMZP010000302.1:0-6447 GCA_035573595.1 Hyphomicrobiaceae bacterium | reverse complement strand
GTCCGCCTGCAGCTCGGCGAAGCTCGGGGCGCCGCTCTCCGATTCCACCACCACCTCGCCGTCGAGCATCGCCGTGACCGCCGGCAAGCTCTCCAGGGCCTTCTTCAGCGAGGCGAACTTGTCGGTCCAGTCGAGGCCCTTGCGGGTGAGCAGCTTCACCCGGCCCCGGTCGATGCGCGCCATCAGGCGGTAGCCGTCGAACTTGATCTCGTGCACCCAGGTGGCGCCAGCCGGCGGGGCGGCTGCGAGCGACGCGAGCTGCGGCTCGATGAAGGCGGGAAGGGCTCCGGGCCTGGCGCCCTTGATGCGCGGCCTCTCCCCGCTTGCGGTGGATTCCCTCTCCCCGCTTGCGGGGAGAGGGTTAGGGTGAGGTGCAGCAGCAGACGATAACGTCGGAGTGTGCCGCTGCCCCTCACCCCGGCCCTCTCCCCGCGCTGTTGCAGCGCGCGCCGAGGTCGCAGCAGCGCGGGGAGAGGGAGATTCCGCGCGCGAAGACGCCCCATCCTTACGCCAGATCTTCACCTTGCCCTTGGCAACATCCTCCACCGTCCGCCTCGTCTTGACCGAGCGCGGCTCCGTCTCCAGCAGCCGGTCGCCGTCCGCATCGACCGCGTGCTCGTCCTCGGCCTTGATGAGGAGCCAGTTCTCCTTGCCCCGCTGGTCGCGGCCCTTCATGTGCACCAGGTGCCAGCGGCCCTTGAGCTTGCGGCCCTTGAGGTCCACCACGAGGTGCCCCTTCGCCAGCTGCTCGTGTGGGTCGCCCTCGGTGGACCAGCGGCCGCGGTCCCAGACGATCACGCTGCCGGCGCCGTACTCGCCCTCGGGGATGCGGCCCTCGAACTCGCCGTAGTCGAGCGGGTGGTCCTCGGTGCGCACCGCCAGGCGCTTGTCTCCCGGCAACAGGCTGGGGCCGCGGGTGACGGCCCAGCTCTTGAGAACGCCGTCGAGCTCCAGGCGCAGGTCATAGTGCAGCCGCCGCGCGGCGTGCTTGTGCACCACGAACAGGTCGCCGCGCGCACCCTTGAGCGTGCCGCGTGGCTCCGCGGTGCGCGTGAAGTCGCGCTTGTCGTGATACTCGCGAAGGGAGCTGCTGGTGGTTCGGCGTGGCATGCGGGGAGAGCGTTACCCGGCCTTGCGCGCCTTGGCCTTCGCTGCGGTCGAGCGCGCCTTCGGCGCAGCCTTCTCGGTCTTCTCGGCTTTCCTGGCAGGCGCCTTCTCGGCCTTCTTGTCCGGCGCACGCTCGGCCCCGCCCTTGGCGCCGGTTGGCGCGCCGCTTGGCGCACCGGCACCCTCCACGCTGCGGCGGAGCGCGTCCATGAGGTTGATCACGTTGGTCTGGCGCTGCACCGGCTGCGCCTTCACCGGCACGCCCTTCTGCTTGGACCGGATCAGCTCGATCAGCGCGTTCTCGTAGCGGTCATCGAACTTCTCCGGCTCGAACTTGCCCGTCATCTTGTCGATGATGTGGGTGGCCAGCTCCAACATCTGCTTGGGCAGCTCCAGGTCGGGGATCTCGTCGAAGTAGCTGGCCGCCTGATGCACCTCGTTGGCGTAGTGCAGGCTGGTGACGGTGATGCCCTTGTCACGCGGCTCCAGCATGACGATGCGCTCGCGTCGGAACAGCACCACGCGGGCAAGCCCCACCATTTTCTCGGCGCGCATGGCATCGCGGATGACCGCGAACGCCTCCTCGCCCACCCGGTCCGTCGGCGTCAGGTAATACGGTGTGTCGAGATAGAGCTCGTCCACCTCGGTGCGGCGCACGAACTGCTCGATGTCGATGGTATGGTTGCTTTCCACCTGCACCGACTTGATCTCGTCGTCCTCGACCTGGATGAACTCGCCCTTGCCCACCTCGTAGCCCTTGACCTGGTCG
Organism: Hyphomicrobiaceae bacterium; assembly: GCA_035573595.1. Classification (GTDB taxonomy): domain Bacteria; phylum Pseudomonadota; class Alphaproteobacteria; order Rhizobiales; family Hyphomicrobiaceae; genus AWTP1-13. The sequence continues at coordinate 4,571 of DATMZP010000302.1, read as the reverse complement.
TCCGCCTCGACCACGTCGCCGGTCTGCTCGTCGACCAGCTGGCGCCGCAGCCGGTGACCGGTCGTGCGGTTGAGGGTGCGGAAGGAGACGCGCTCGGAGGTGGTGGTCGCCGGGAACAGCGCCACGGGACAGGAGACGAGGGAGAGCTTGAGATAGCCCTTCCAGTTGGGTCTGGGTGCCATGCGCAACGATCCTACACTGTGCTCCGCCCGACACAACCCGAGCATACGCCGCCGCGCGGCCGGCGCATCGGAATTCGCACGAGGCGTGGACTAAGACGGGCCTATCGGGAGAAAGCCTGTCCCGTGCCGGGACAACCGTTTACGCGCAACAGGCTGAAGAAAAGAATAATCCGAGAGGAATAATAAAGAAGAAGACCCGCGGCATGGGGCTGCCGCGGGTCTCGTGCGAGGGGAGCAGGGGGACAGGGGGGATGATCCCTTCGCCGCATCGTCAACGCCCGGCTCACCGGAATGTTCCCCTCCGGCGCGTCCCTTATTTCTGACGCGCGTCCTTGTGATCCCTGGGGGTGGGCACTGGAGGGCGATCCTTGGGCCGCCTGGCACCTGCGGCCGTGCCAGGTCCTACGGCTTGCCGGACTTGCGCTCGAGCTCCTCCAGCAGCTGGCGGAACTTCTCGGGAACGGGCTCGGCCACCAAGTCCTCGAACATCGACTTGAGCTTGCTTCCGATCTGCTCGCCAAGCTCCGCGCCCCTGGCCTCGCCCTGGCTTGGCCCCATCTTCGGCCCTGTCCCTGGCTTGTCCGACATCGGCTTGGGCACGGCCGTCGCAGGCCTGTCGGCTGTCGCAGGCATGGGCGTGGGGCCAGCCGTCGTGGAGGCGGGCGTGGCGGTCGGGGGTGTGGCGGACCGGCGTTGCTTAATCATTGTCGCTCTTTGCGATTCGGCGAAGCCGATTTACATAGTATCGGCTTCGGCTGTACCGGCTGACGCTGCCCGACCTGCCAGTTCCCATGTCCCTCGCCGAAAGCATCGCCCCCCATATACCACACCTGCGCCGGTTCGCCCGGCTGCTCACGGGCACGCAAGGGGCCGGCGATGCGGGTGTGGAGCGGGTCCTGCAGGCCGTGGCCGCCGACCCGTCCATGTTCCCGGATCTGTCGCCGCGCCTCGGGCTGTACCAGTGCTTCCTGGCCACTCTCACCCGCCGGTACCGGGACGCCGGCCCCTCGCCAGGGCTGCTGGGCGATACCGCCGCGCGCTCGCTGGCGGCGCTGACGCCGGAAGGCCGGCAGGCCTTCCTGCTCGTCAGCGTCGAGGGGTTCACCCGCCAGGAGACCGCCCAGATCCTGGAGGTCTCGGAGCGCCAGGTGGACGCGCTCCTGCAGAGCTCCGCCGCCGAGATCGGCCGGCAGATTGCCACCGAGGTGCTGGTGATCGAGGATGAGCCGCTGATCGCCATCGAGTTGAAGCGGATTTTGGAGGATCTCGGCCACAGCGTTGCCATTGCCCGCACCCACGACGATGCCCTGCGCGCCGCTGCGATCAAGCACCCCGGCCTCGTCGTCGCCGACATCCGTCTGGCGGACGGCAGCTCGGGCCTCGACGCCGTCGACGACCTGCTGCGCAGCCTGACCGTGCCGGTGATCTTCGTAACTGCATTTCCCGAGCGCCTCACCACGGGCCGCCGACCGGAGCCAACGTTCCTGATCCCCAAACCGTTCCGCGAGGAGGCCATCACGGCCATTGTCAGCCAGGTGCTGTTCTTCGATCAGCAGGCCAAGCGGCGCGGCGCCAGCCCGGTGTCAGCCTGACACGGTTGGCGGGGGCTCTACCTGCCGGCCTTGTCCTTGGGCGTTTCCTTCGGCGTGGCGGCGACGTCCAGCGTCTTGGGGCAGTGGCGCTCGACGTAGCGGTTGATGCCCTTGATCATCTGGCCGTGGAAGAGGCCGAGGGTGTCGGCGAGTTGCGCGGCGGTCTTGACCGTGAGCGCGATGCCGGTCGGGCCGTCCACGCTCTTGAGGCGCACCCAGATCTTGGCGGCTTTGCCGTTATGGAACTCGATCTTGGGCGCGAGGACGGCCGTGATCTTCTCGGGCTTGCCGTCCTGCTCCACCACGCAGTTCGCCGTGTGCCTGGGCACGTGCACCGTGATGCGGTCGGCCGTCATGGCTTTCACCAGCGTCTCGCGGCTCAGGTCGATATCGACCGAGCAGCGAGCGTCGCCGAAGCCCCAGCTGATCTGCGGGGTATCGGCCTCCTTGATCTTGGACCGGTCCCAGGTCTTGGTGAGCGCGCACTTGAGGTCCGGACCCTTCGGATTCTTGTCGAGAAGGATGGTGCACAGGCGCCTGTCGCAATCCTTGATCGCGGCCTCCTCGCCCTTCTGCTGGTCGAGCGCCATGGCGGCGGGCGCGCCGAGCAGCACGGCCGCCAGCACGCCAACCCTCGGGAGGAAGCCGACAAGGTGCGAACGGCCGGCCCGGTGCATAACCTGGTGCGTCATGGAATGGCACTCTCTCGCAAGCTGGCGCTCGTCGGCGGAACGGCGCGGCCGGCCATTCGGCTGGCCTTTGGAACGCGCCATCCGACGCCAGGTCTGGGTCAAGAGTGAGGCAGCGCCCGCCCGCGCCCCGGCGCCTCAAGCCGTCCTCAGGCGCCCTTCTCGAGCTCGGCAAACACCTTGCGGGCGGCGCGGAAGCATTCCACCGCCAGCGGCACGCCGGCGTAGATGGCGATCTGATGGATGATGGCCTGGATCTCGTCCTTGGTCACGCCGTTGCGCAGGGCGCCCTTCAAGTGCAGCTCCCACTCGTGCATGCGGTTGAGACAGGCGAGCATGACGAGGTTCAGCATGGAGCGGGTCTTGCGCGGCAAGCGCTCATCGCTCCAGATCATGCCCCAGCAGTACTCGTTGAGGATGTCCTGAAAGGGCCGGTTGAAATCATCGGCCGAGGCCATCGACTTGTTCACGTAGTCCTCGCCCAGCACGGCCTTGCGGTTGGCGATCCCCTTGTCTCTCAGGGCCTGGTCCATGGGTGTCTCTCCCTCGTGGTTGAATGCGGTTCCGCCGATCATTGGCAGCGTTTAGCACCGGGCTCAAGCGCAGACAGGGTTATGCGCCTTTCGACCTTGGGCGCCCTGAGGGAGCTTGATCGCCGGGGCGTTCCCCGCCACGCTGTCTGCGAGCCACGCCCACGCCCGCCGGCGCGATGTGCACAGCGCCGGCCGAGATTGAGGAGCCGCCCCATGGCCAAGAAGACCAAGACCGCGCCCAGATCCGCCTCCACCGATGCGCCATCCGCCAAGTCCGGCCCCGCCTGCTGGCTGTTCAAGACCGAGCCCGAGGAGCACTCCTGGGAGATGCAGAAGGAGCGCGGAGCCAAGGGTGAGCCGTGGACTGGCGTGCGCAACTTCGTGGCCCGCAACAACATGAAGGCGATGCAGCTGGGCGACCTGGGCTTCTTCTACCACACGGGGGAGGAGAAGCGGGTCGTCGGCGTCGTCGAGGTGTGCGCCCTGGCCCACCCCGACCCCACGGACTCGACCGGTGTGTGGAAGTGTGTCGATGTCCGCGCTGTCTGCGACATGCCGAGCCCCGTCACCCTGGCCGACGCCAAAGCCAACCCCAGGCTCGCCAACATGGCGCTCGTCAAGACCGCCCGTCTGTCCGTGCAGCCTGTCACGCCCGAGGAATGGAAGGAAGTCTGCCGCATGGGCGGCCTGTCCGAGACGGACCTAGCGGCCAAGTCGCGCTGACTGCCTGCATGGCGGTCTGCATATTGCCTAAGTTTTGATCTTGCGCCGCATCAGAACCGTGCCAGGATGATCCGGGGCTGCCCCTGCCTATCGTTTCGCCAATGAATGCCGAGTGCTGCTATATTCGGCATGGGGCTTGCTTCATCGTGCAATCAGAGGGAGCGCCGCCCGAGAGTTGCCCCTCTCAGGCGGACCTTGGTGAGGGAGGCCGGCAGCCCGATCGGGCCTGATTTGGAGCGAGGCAGTACACGATGTACACACCACGGGAGAGCGACGAGTTCTGGTCGGACAGCTACCGCGGCCATGCCATTGCCACCCTCAATCGCGGCAACGGCTGGCTGGTCTACCTGGACCATGTGCTCCAGCACAACAAGCTGTTCGCCACGGCTGAGGCGGCCGTGGCCTGGCTGAGGCGGCAGATCGACATCGCCGCCGCGCCCAGCCGGGCGCACTGAGCCTCGGCGGGCTGCAATTGCATTGAGCGGCCGCTTACCGCGCCGCGGCGGCCCGGATCATGCTGATGATGGCAGTGAGCACACCGCCGCTGACGCCTCCGGCCAGGAGCTGGCTGACGAATCCGGGGATGTCCAGCGCACCGCCGGCGTTGCGCGCGGCGGCAAGGCCCAGCAGCGCGCTCAGGATCTGGCCACCGATGCCGCCGCCCACGGCACCGGAGAGCGTGTTGGCGGGGGCGCCGAGACCGCCGCTGCGGGACAGGTTGCCGGCGACGTTGCCGCCCACGGCCCCGCTCAGGAGCTGGACGAGAAGGTTAATGATATCCATGGGTTGCCTCCAGGCCCGCAGCACCCCCATACGCCCCTATAGCCCACCGGACGCCCCGCCGGCGGCTCA
>DATMZP010000301.1:0-13425 GCA_035573595.1 Hyphomicrobiaceae bacterium | reverse complement strand
GCGCCTCGCCCGTTATTGGGGGACCACGCCAGATTTCTGGCTCGGCCTCCAGGCCCAGTTCGATCTCGAGACGGCGCAGGACGGCATGAGCCAGGAGATCGCCGCCATCAGGCCGCGCAAGGTTGCGTAGGCCGGGGTCTGACCCCGCTTGCCCGTACTACACGCACAAACCCGCCCCCGCCCTTGCCGCGGCCATGCTCATGCCGTAATGGCTGGTCGGGATGCACGGTGGCGGGACTTGACGGGACGCGCCGGAGCGACCGGCGAGGGGATTATGACGATCCTGATAACCGGGGCCACCGGCCTGATCGGCCAGGCCCTCACGCGGGCATTGCTCGACCAGAACCAGCAGGTGCGCATCATCACGCGGCGCCCGCACCGCGTGCTGGAGGCGTTCTCAGCCTACAGCAGCCGCATCCTGGCCTTCGAGTGGCATCCGCGCACCGAGCCGTTTCCCCCCGAGGCCCTGGCCGGCGTGGAGCGCATCATCCACCTGATGGGTGAGCCGTTGTTCGCGCCGACCACGCGCGTCGCGCGCCAGCGCGTCGTCGAGTCGCGCCGCACCGTCGCCAAGGCCCTTGCCGAAGCGCTGGGGCGGCAGAAGGTGCACCTGCTCGCGGCCTCCAGCGTGGGCGTCTACGGCTTCGGGTCGGGCGACCCGCTGACCGAGTCGAGCGCGGTGCGCCGGCCCAGGGACAAGCTGGCGCTGGCCCTGCTGGCGGCCGAGGAGGCCGTGGAGCAGATCGCCGCCAACGGCTCCGTCGTCACCTCGGTGCGGCTCGGCCTGGTGGTCGGCCCCGGCGGCTTCCTGGAGCCGCTGCGCCAGCTCCACGCCTCCGGCTTGACCTGGAGCGCGCCCGCGCAGGAGGCGCCCAACCCGTCGATCATCCCGGCCATCGACCTGGAGGACGCCGTCTCACTGTTCGCCTGGCTCGCCCGCGCCCGCCGCGTCGCCGGCGCTGTGCATGCGGTGGCGCCGGCGCCTTTGAGCTCGCTCGATCTCAAGGTGCTGTTGGAGGAGGCAGCCCCCCGGCGCCTCCCCCGAATGACCCTACCGCGCTTCGCCCTGCGGCGCCGTATCGGCTTCCTGGCCGACGCGGTGCACAGCCGCCAGCAGATCGTGCCGCAGCGCCTCCTGGATGCCGGCTTCGAGTTCCAGCGCCCCTTCCCCATCGACAGCGTGCAGGCGATTCTTGCCCACCACGCCGAGACCGCCGCCCGCCCCGCTACGGAACGGGGCTCGCTGTTCGGGCGGCTGGGACGGGTTGCGGTGAAGCCGGGCGTGAAGGACGAGGCGGCTTGAAACGGCTTTGGGCTCAGCTCGTCCCGCGTCCGGGCCTTTAGAGCTTGAACTCTCGAAGGCGTTCCAACATAGCGGCGGTAATGTCGGGACTCGACGGCCAATGCCCCCGCCGCCGAGGCGCATGAGTTGCATAGGTATCGATCTTGGACGGGTCAGGCTGCACCGGACGGCCGTCGCCAAGAAACAACAGGCCTGCCTTGTCGCTCGGCATGGCGATGACGAACCGCTCGGCCTCCTTGAGCGCCGAGCGTAACCTCTGCATGACGGCATCGGGATCGACCGGCGGATCGGCTGCGAGTTGCCGCAGCTCCTCTGCCGGATACCGCGCGTTGCGGCAAATCTCCGCCATCAGCCCCTCCGGTGTATATCCGGGCGCAATCTCGACCGCCGCCCAGACCAGGGCGCCGATCGGCAGGACGCGGTCGTGCAGGGTCAGCAGATCGACGATGTCGCGCGGCTCTCGCCGGGACGCGGCAGCCATGGTCTTGTTGATGGCAAGGTCGACGATGTGCAGGACGTAGCCGAACTGCTCGTCCTTGACGACAGGAAAGAAGCGATAGTCGCTGTCGGCCACCCATTCGAGCTTGGTCTCTTCCGTCCCGCGCCGAATCGACGCGCTGTAGGTGGCGGGCTGCTGACGGAGCCAAGCAATCTCGAAGCCGGCGTCCTTCAATATGGCCGCATCGGCAAGCGCGGCGTCAGCGACACGCTCCTCGCGGTCATGAAAGATATCGACATCGGAAGAATAGCGTGGGCCAGAGCGATTGATCGGCACGCCCCCCGCGATGAAGCTCTCAGGGTCGCGCTTGGCGGCAATAACCAGGAGGATGTCCGACTGCAGCCTAGAGATGGGCACGGGCCGCCTCCTCGATCCGCTCGGCGAGACGCCGCGCGTTCATGTCGCCCTCGATGCGGAGCTGGCGCGTGATGGCCAGGACCTGCTCTATGGTCGGGTCCTCGAATTCCCTGATGTTCCACAAGGCGCGCGAGCGGAATTCGGCAAATGCGCGTCGGTACAGGCCGACGACATCGGACGGCGCCTTCTGCGAGCCCGTGTTGGTTGGTGTGCCATGGTTCTTCATGGCCCGTCAGCTTACCAGAAACCGGCGGTGACAGCGGAACAATCAGCGAATACTCTCAACCATCGGCCCAATCCGAGGTAGCAGGGATTCCAGCCCCATGTCGGAGATCGACAAGCACCGCGCCACCCTGACAGAGCTCAACCGCAACTACGTCCGGGCCGTGGACGAGGCCGATGTCGGCTGGTTCGATGCCAACCTCGCCGGCGACTTCCTCAACACCAACCCCGACGGCAGCCTGATCGACCGGAAGGCCTTCCTGGCGCAGATCGGCCGCGGATCGACCGTCCGGAACATTCGCGAGCACGATGTCGTCATCCGCGTCCTCGGCGACTTCGCCATCATCCACGCCCGGACGATCTATGAGAAGCCGGATGGCACGCCCGGCGCCGGCCGCTACACCGACGACTGGCACCTCCGCGACGGACGCTGGCAATGCGTGTCCGCCCACGTCACACGGTTGTAGGAGCTGTAGGTTGGGTCGGGCAGCAGCGAAGACCCAACACCTTCAAGGTAGTGCCCCGGGACGTGTTGGGTCTGCGCTATGCTTGACTTAACGCCTGCCCGCGAGCCGGTGCACCACAATCTCCCGCAAAATCCGTCGCCGAATCGTCTTGTCGCCCGCCTCCGGCGGAGACCGATGCGGCTACCGTGAGGGCAGGGTGCCGTCGGGCGCAATCGTGCGGAGCGCGGTTGCGCCGATCCGACCTCGCCACAACCGACATCGGCCGAAGAAGACTGCGCATCGGCGCAATGCCGCGTCGCAGCATTGCGACCTGCGGATCTACGGCAGGCTCCAGTAGATGTCCGGCCGCGTGCCGGCCTCGGTCAGGCCGCGGGCTTTCGCCGTCAGCTTCTGGCGCAGCAGCGACCTGATGTCCTTCAGCACCGCGGCGCTGTCGGTGAGGTAGGAGTGGCCGAAGGCGCGCATGGCGAGCGAGGCGGCGCTGGCGTCGACGGTGTCGAAACCGGGATAGACGAACACGCCGCCGGCCGTCTCGCCGACGCGGCGATAGCCGTGCACCGCCTTGGAGGCCATCAGGGCGAGATCCGCGGACGAGGCGTAGACGGTGGTTTGCATGGCCTGCATGGCCTTGAGCCGGGGCGCGATGGTCGAGCGGAACAGGTCGGCGTTGATGTCGGGCGCGGCCAGCAGCAGCTCCCTGAGGCGCGAGGTGGATTTGCCTTTGTCGACGCGGGACCTGAGCGCCTGGCTGACCAGGCGGCTGCCCATGCTGTGGGCGACCACGTAGATCTCCCCGGCCGGCAGCCGCGCCAGGTCGTCCAGCATCTGGTCGAACGCCTCCTCGGAGAGCTGGGCGCTCTCGGTATCGCGCAGGTAGCCTGTTACCTGCGCCGCCGACGGCCAGCTGAAGAAGAACGGCAGGCCGGGAAACTCCAGATCGTAGGCGAGCTGGGCGGTGCGCATCGCCGTCTCGGCGAAGCTCATGTTGTAGCCGTGGACGTAGATCAGGATCGCCTTCGAGGGCATCGCCGCCAGGCGTTTCGCCATCTCGGAGCGCGCCTCGTCGAGCGTCAGGGGGACCGCCGACTTGAGCGTGAAGTGCCGCTTCGGATCGGGCCGGAGCTGGACCCGCCAGATGCTCGGCAGCTCCAGGCTGCCCGGCGTGTGGGTGCTCGGGATGGTGACGACGGCGCGGCCATAGCTCAGCGGCGATACGTTGGCGTCGTAGAGCGTGGCGGGTGTGCTCTTGCCGGACAGCCCGCGGTTGGTGGCGAAATAGGTGGTGACCTCGATGACGCTGGCGGGGGCGGCGTCCGCCTTTGCCGCGTCTTGTTTCGGCGGCGGCGGCGGCGCTGCCGGCTCGGCGGCCCCCGGTGCGGGTGTATCTGCCGGCCGTCCGACGGCGCGCCGCTTGGGCCGGTTCGCGGACGTGCGGTCGGTGGGCACCTGCTCGGCGCTGGCGGTCTCCTGTGCGACCGCCTGCTGGCGCAACTGCTGGCACTGCATCCGGAACAGCACGTCCAGCAGGGCCGCCTGGCTCTTGGTGAGCTTCCTGACGCCCGCCTCCTCCGCCGCAGACTTCCCGGCACGTGCCTTGGAAATCTGGCTCTCCAGGCGCTCCTTGCGCTTCTCCAGGGCCTGGAGGTCCTCCCCTGCCTTGGCGCGGCAGCGGGCGGGAAGATCGAGGTCCGCGGCGGGCTGGCTCTGGCTGGCGGCAATGCCGGCACCAAGGCCGAGAGCGGCAAGCACGAGCAAAATACGCGTCAGCATGGCGCGTTCCCCTCCCCAGGATTGCTCAAACGGCGCCGGAGGCTAGCGGAGCCATCCGACCTGCGTCAATTGCTTCGGGGCGGGATTTCAGTCTGCAGTTTTCAGTGGCATCCGGCCTGCTGACCACTGTTCAACAACACCCGCAATTGAGATATCGGGCAAGGTGTGCTTCAAGGAAAGATCTATGCGCCCGGAGGCATTGCCGAGAAATGCGGCTCACCAAGTCCACCAGCCACGCCATTCGCATCCTGATCGACTGCGCGCGCGCCGGCGACCAGCTGATCAAGGTGGCGGAGCTGTCGGAGCGGCTGGAGATCACCCAGCAGAACGTGTTCAAGATCGTCAACCTGCTGGCCAGGGCCGGGCTGATCGAGGCCATGCGCGGAAGGAACGGCGGCGTGCGGCTGGCGCGCCCGGCGAACCAGATCCGCATCGGCGACGTGGTGCGGGCCACCGAGGTCACGCGGGTGGCCATCGAGGAGGACGGCACGGCGGCCGTGCGCGGGCGGGGCCACGACGTGAACCGGGTGCTCGACGACGCACTGGAGGCCTTCATCGACGTGCTCGACCGGCACAGCATCGCCGACATGCTGCGCGGCCAAACGCCGCCCTCGCCGACGGCGCGGGGAGGCAAGACAAGATCGGCCGCGCGTGCGGCCAGCCTGGCCGGCAGCCGGTCGCGCCGTCCGTTGCACGACGGCGGTTGAGACAAGTCACCGCAACCGGGCGCCGCAGCAGGCCTTCGCAACAGCGGCGGCGCATTGATCTTCCAAGGTTTCTCCGCACCTTGTATTTCGACAAATTCTAATCGTCGATTTGACAGATTCTAATGTGCAATCAGGCCCTTGACAGTTCTCCCGGGCAGACAAAATCTCATTCGAGGCGCCACGGTCACACGGGCGCAAACGTCCGATGCCGGAGTGAGAAACTCCCCAGATTGGAGAAGCGGTGCATATGCCCCCGCAGGCCCTCCCGCCCGCCCGCCGCGCGCTGCGCGACCTGCGCCGCCTCTCCGACAGCCGCGGGGGCGACAGATGAAACGCCTTCGCACCATCTCGGGCGGCGACGGCGCGCTCGGGAGAGCCCCGGCGCCTGCCGTTGACCACCAAGGGCCCGAGCGCCTGGTCGGCTTCGGCTTCCGCCTCTGGCTCAACGGCTTCAGGACGGGCGACATCTCCAACTGGGAGAAGGCCTGGTCGGCCTACGCGGGCACCATCGGCGCCGACGCCGCCCGCACGGCGGTGGGCCAGCTCTCCTGCTGGGTGCGCGCCATCGACTGCTACGCGCAGCGGGAGCTCAAGACGGCGCCCAACGAGTGCGCCCAGTTCTGCCAGGACGAATGCGTGGCCATCGCCATGATCGCCGCCTGCCAGCACCACGCCTGCCCGGCCATGCGGGCGTGCGCCTTCACCCTGCTCGGCTGCTCCATGATCGACGAGGTGGTGGAGGTGGCCGAGGGCTTCGCCACCGCCATGCGCGACGCGCGCCAGGTGCTGTCGCCGGCCTCGGCCCGCACCGCGTCGCTTCTGCTCATGCCGCCCGCAACGGCCTGGAGCCACTAAGAAAGCATTGGGGGCAAACGCCGTGATCGTGTGCTCATGCCTGGTGATCTCCGACGCCGAGATCGAGCGGGCGCTGGTCGAAATCCTCAAGCAGCCGGACGCGCCGCTGCCCACGCCCGGCGTGGTCTACCGGCAGCTCGACAAGAAGATGGTGTGCTGCGGCTGCGCCCCGCTGGCGGTGAGCACCATCTACCAGAAGATCGACGAGCTGGCGCAGAAGGGCGTCGTGTGCCCCTACGCCTGCGCCTCGGCCAAGGGCCGCATCCTGGAGCGGGCCAGGGACACGTCGGCGCTGCGGCTGATCGAGAGCGCGCTGGCGCTGTGCCAGTGTCGGCAGGACCCGGCTGCTCCGGAGGCGGCCGAGGTAGCGCCCGCGCCCGTCTGATCGGCGAGCCGCTCGCCGATTGTCCGTAGGGTGCAATAAGCGAAGCGCATTGCACCGGGCAAGCCCATGACAGGCACTATCGTGTCGGCGAGGCGGACGCCGGTGCAATACGCGCTTCGCGTGATCGCACCCTACGGTTCTGCGCGCTTGTGTGTTTACGCCGTGTCAACGTTGACGGCAGACGCCCGTCAGTTTGCGCCTCGGCGCCTATCCCCGGGGCACTGAAGCTGCCTGATACAATAGCGGCGTCGTTTGCTGCGACGGGACGTGGATGGCGCCATCCGACGTTCACGTGCAGACGGCCGGCGTCCTGGAAGGAGGGGTGGCCCGAGATCCAGGAGGCTCGCTGCGTCGGCCCTTGGCGAGCGCCAGCGATGGCGTCCGATCCGGGGGCTCATGGAACCGTCGATGACCGGGGTCAGACCAGCTGACCATAGTGCGCGGCGGCGGCTCGCAGCGGGACGGAAAATCGCCGGGCGCGGGTGCCGAAAGGCAGCCCCTTTGCGGGCGGGAAACCGCCCTCGTTAAACTGGTTGCGGAGTAGGCACCCGCGCACCCGTCGCACCCTCGCCGGCACCGCCGACGGGGCTGGTGGCGCTGCCGACGCTGACTGCAGCCGACCTCAAGCGCGACAGGGGCGGACCTTGAGCGCAGCAGCAACAGATATGTGCATTCGAGCCGTTTACAGCTGCCTCACCCTTGGTATGTAGGATTATTCTAATTATAATCCTGCATTGGATCGGGGTCAGCCCCCTGGCCAGGACCGTCTTCGCGTCGCACCCGGGTCAAGGCCAGATGCGATCCGGGTTGTAGCTGGAGAGGCGCCATGAAAGGCAACAAGGACGTCATCGATATCCTCAACGAGGCGCTGAAGCACGAGCTGGGCGCCATCAACCAGTACTGGCTGCACTACCGCATGCTCGACAACTGGGGCTACACCCGCCTCGCCAAGAAGGAGCGCAAGGAATCGATCGAGGAGATGGAGCACGCCGACAAGCTGGTGGACCGCATCCTGTTCCTCGAAGGCATGCCCAATCTCCAGTACGTGGCGCCCCTGCTGATCGGCCAGCACATCAAGGAGGTGCTGGAGTGCGACCTCAAGGCGGAATACTCCGCCCGCGACCTCTACGTGCGGGCGCGCGAGCTGTGCCGCTCCAAGGAGGACCTCGTCTCCATGCACCTATTCGAGGAGCTGCTGCGGGACGAGGAGGGCCACATCGACTTCCTGGAGACCCAGCTCGACCTGCTCGACAAGATCGGCGTGCAGAACTACGGCCAGCTGCAGGCGGACCCGGCCAACGAGGTGGAGGGGAAGGCGGAGTAGGGCAGTAGGGATCAATCTTGCGGCCCAAGCCTCGCGATCAGCCCGCGCAGCTCCTCCGTCTCATTGGGCGTGAGGTCGGACAGCGGCGGGCGGACCTTGCCGGCACTGCGGCCGACGAGGGTGGCGCCGGCCTTGACGATGCTGACCGCGTATCCGGGCTGGCGGCTGCGCAGGCGCACGTAGGGGACGAGGAACTCGCGCTCGAAGCGGGCGAGGCTGGCGCGGTCGCCGGCATAGACGGCCCGATGCACCTGCGTCGCGGTCCGGGGCACGAAGTTGAAGATTGCCGAGGAGTAGCTGGCGAAACCCTGCGCCGCAAAGGCGCGGGCGTAGGTCTCGGCCGTCGGCATGCCGTTGAGGAAAACGAGGCGATCGCCCAGCGCCGCGCGCAGGGCCATGATCGCATCGGCGTCGCCGATGCCGTCCTTAAAGCCGATCAGGTTGGGGCAGGTCTCGGCAAGACACGCCAGCGTGTCGGCCCTGAGCCTGCAATTGGCGCGGTTGTAGACAATGACGCCGAGGCGCGTCGCCCGACACACCGCCGCGATGTGGGCCGCGAGGCCCGCCTGGGTGCCCTCGGTGAGATAGGGCGGCAACAGGAGCAGGCCGTCGGCGCCGAGCCGCTCGGTCTCCCGAGCGCGGGCGACGGCCATGCGGGTGCCATAGCCCGCGGCGCCGACGATGGGGATGGCGCCCGCCCGCAGCGCCACCGCGCCGGCGAGAAGGACCGCATATTCCTCCGCCGTCAGGGAGAAGAATTCGCCGGCGCCGCCGGCCATGAAGAAGGCCGCGGGCCGGTGGGTGGCGAGCCACTCCAGGCGCGCGGCCGAGGCGCGCGTATCGAGCGCGTCGGCGGCGTCGAAGTCGGTGAGCGGGAACGCCAGCAGGCCGCGGCCCACCGCCGCCTTCAGCTCCTCCGGTGCAAGTCCTGCCATGGGCCACATCCCGCATCGATGCCAAACCGGACAGCCGCGCGACGGCACGCAAGGCAAGCCTCGCGCCGGTCGCGCTCCAGCTTTATATTGCCCGCCCTCTGGAAACGAAACCGTGCCAGAGAAACCGGGGGGAGACGCCATGACGCGCCGAGGGCTTGAGACTTGTGCGACCGTTCTCATTCTCTGCGGCGCCGCCGCAATGGCGGTCCAGCCGCCCGACGCCGTGGCGCAGGAGTTCCCGAGCCGCAGCATCCGGCTGCTGGTGGGCTTCCCCGCGGGCGGCCCGAGCGACGTGCCGGCGCGCCTCATCGCCGAGCGGATGCAGAAGGAGCTGGGCCAGCCGGTCGTGGTGGAGAACAAGACCGGTGCCGCCGGCATGATCGCGCTCAACGAGATGCTGGCGCAGCCGCGCGACGGGCATACGCTGCTGCTCTGCTCCTACCTCGATGTCTCCAACACGCTGCTCTACAAGAGCGTGGCCTACAAGCTGGCGGACCTGGCGCCGATCAGCATGGTGTCGAAGGCCTATTATGCCTTCACGGTCCCGACCTCGCCGCCGGTGAAGGACATGGCGGAGCTCATCGCCTACGCGAAGGAACGGCCGGGCCAGCTCAACTATGGCAAGGTGGGGGCCGGCTCGGTGACGGAGCTCCTGGCCAGGCAGCTGGAGAAAGTGGCGGGCATCTCCATGGTGGGCGTGCCGTTCAAGGGCACCGGGCCGGCGCTGCAGGAGGTGGTGGCCGGCCGCCTGGAGCTGACCGTGAGCCCACTGGCGCTGGCCCTGCCGCAGCACGAAGGCGGGAAGGTGAAGATCCTGGGCCTGACGAGCATGGAGCGGCTCGCCGTGGCGCCCGACGTGCCGACGCTGGTGGAGCAGAAGGTGCCGATCGCCAACTACGGCTGGTGGGGCATGTGCGCCGCCTCCGGCACGCCGAAGCCGGTGATCGACAGGCTGAATGCGGTGGTGACGGCTGCGGTGGGCTCGCCCGACTACAAGGCCGTGCTGGAGAAGGGCGGGACGGTCGCCGTGGCCTCCACGCCCGAGCAGCTCGGCAGCATCGTCGCCGAAACCGTGAAGGAGTTCGGCGACCTGATCGCCAGCCTCGGCATCAAACCGCTCGAGTAGGGCTAGCGGCAGCCCGGTGCGCCGCACTGGGCCGCCCGTTGGGCCGCCGGTTGGGTCACCGGTATGGGTGCCCAGCAGATGCGGCGCTCGCCGCGGCTTGCGTTGTAGACCACCGATTCGATCTCGCTGCGGTCGAGGCCGATGTCCCTGAGCGCACGGTCGTCGAGGGCGTGCAGGAGGCCGACGGTGGCGTGCTCGACCCGGCGCGTCCAATACCGGCTCCAGGCGTGCTGCGCCATGTCGGCCACCCGACGGCCGACGGAGCCCCAACCCGCAGGCCGGCTCAGCGGCCTCATCGCTTGTGCCATGATTTGATCCTCCTCTTGCAAACGATCGCCTCGCGCGCCACCACCGTGAGCTCCGGTGGCCGGCGGCGATGGCGGGCAGCCCGCCTAGGCGTAGTGCGCGATACCGTTGCCGAACGACCAGTTCTCCTTGGCCACCTCGACCAGATTGATGAACACGTCCTCGCGGCGCAGGCCGGGGTTGGCGGCGAGCCGCTCGACGATGCGCCGGTAGAGCGCCTTCTTCTGCTCTTTGCTGCGGGTGTTGCTCACCGTCAGCTGGACGATCACAAGATCGTCGCTGCGCGCGACGCCGAGATAGTTCGTGGAACAGTCGAAGTCCTCGTCGCCGTGCTCGGTCACGAGCATGAAGCGGTCGTTCTCGGGCACGTCGAAGGTCTCGCGCAATGCCTCGTAGACGCCGTCGAGAATGACCTTCCGGTAGGCGGCAGTCTTGCCGCGCTTCAAGTCGATGCGTGCGAGGGGCATGGGGGCTCTCCAGGTCTCGGTCGGGTGTTCCAGGTGCTCGTGAGGGCGCTGGCTCGCGGGCCGTGGCGTGCCTGCGATCACGCCGTCAGCGGCCTTCGCCGAGGGCCGGCCGGCCCGCCGTCGAAGGTGGCGGCGCCCACGCCTCGGCCACGGCGCCGCCGCGCCTGCGGAACAGCCGCAGCAGCAGCCGGCGGACGGTTTGCGACCGCTCCATGCGTGCGGACCGCTGCAGGGCCGCCATGCGGTCGTTCCAATCGCCGTCGAGCCAGTCGCCATCAAGGTGGTCGACCATTTTTACTATTCCTCACCAACAAGTGGGTTTAGCGTGATGAATTACGTCGATACCGTCGGCACCGCAAACGACGATATCTCGCCCCTCGCCTGAGAGAATCTAAAGGCTCCCCGCATGCGCCCACTGCCGCCCCTGAATGCGCTCAGGGCCTTCGAGGCCACAGCGCGGCACCTCAGCTTCTCGAAGGCCGCCGAGGAGCTGCACGTCACGCCCGCGGCGCTCAGCCACCAGATCCGTGGGCTGGAGGATCTGCTCGGCCTCAAGCTGTTCCACCGCCGCGCCCGCTCCATCGAGCTGACCGAGCCGGCGCGCCTCATCTATCCCGGCATCCGCACCGGCTTCGAGGCCATCCGCGAGGCGGTGGACCGCCTGGGACGCGGCCAGCAGGACCGCATCCTGGTGGTGAGCTCCACGCCAGGCTTCACCGCCAAGTGGCTGGTGCCGCGGCTCTACCGCTTCCTGGCGCGCAACCCCGAGATCGAAACCCGCATCACGGCCAGCGCCGCCTACGCCAATTTCGCCAGCGACGGCGTTGATGTGGGCATCCGCCTGAGCTCCGGCGTGCACCCCGATCTCTACGTGGAAAAGCTCTCCGACGAGTGGCTGCTGCCGCTGTGCAGCCCCCGCCTTCTCGACGGCGAGCGGCGGCTGCGGTCCCCGCAGGACCTCATGCATTTCCCGCTCATCCAGGTGGACCTGCCGGGCCTGGTGCCGACCTGGGCCGACTGGCTTCGCATGGCCCAAATCGACGGCATCGACAGCACGCGCGGTCTGCGGCTGAACGTGGCCGACCACGCCCTCGATGCTGCGAGCGAAGGCATGGGCGTGGTGCTGGCCTACAAGATGGTCGCCTCGCGCGATATCCTGCTGGGGCGGCTGGTGCCTCCCTTTGGACCCGACATCCCGGTGCCGGGGCGCTCCTACTACTTCGTCTGCGCCCGCGGCCATGAGAAGCGCGCCAACGTCAAGGCATTCCGCGACTGGGTGTTCGCCGAGATGGAGGAGACGCACGCGAGCCTCGCGACGGCACTCTCGCAGAGGCCGGACAAAGGGTCGGACCCGCCGGGTCTCACCCCTTACGCCCGCGCAATCTATCGCGAGGCGCCGCAGCAGCTCACGCCGGCTGCAGCCGCTCCCGCGGCAGCGGCGGGAAGGCGAGCGCCATCGCGCCAAGGCCCACGGCGGCGGAGCCGATAAAGAGCCAGGAGTAGGCGCCGAACGCGTCGAAGATCCACCCTCCCGCCAGCGGGCCGAACGACCTACCCACGGCCGACAAAGGCGGGGCCAGGCGAATCTCCGTTGACGGACTCGTTTTGCTTTTTCAAATGGAGCGGCGCGGCGAGCGATCTCATGGCAATTGTCGATGCGCTGATACCGTCACGCGCATCCTTCCACCCGTCATCCCGGCCACGGATTCCTATGGGCGATGCGAGCGATTGCGCGAGCTGCGCTCCGATCCGGGGATCTCGTGAGTTCAACTCGTTGATGGGGTCCCGGATAGCCTCGCTGCGCTCGGCTTTTGGGATGACGGGTGAAAGTTTTGGCTCGCTGGTATGAGACCTTGCTCGTCCTTTATCGGATCGGCGCGCGCCTTGCCTCGCTCCGTTCTTCGAGGGCCACCGGGCGGCCGGCGGGCTCACACGGGTATCGGGCAATTCCACTCATTGCGCGGGCGCGAGCTTCGTCATAAACGCAGTTGTACGATGACCCGACGAAAGCCAGACCTCGGCCTCGACACTCCGCCGCGGACCGCCGGCAAGCGCGCCCTGCTGCGGCCGCTCCCGCCCGTGCGCAACCTCACCGACGAGGTGATCGCCCGCCTCAAGAAGGAGGTCGGCTCCGGCCGGCTGGCGCCGGGCGCACGGCTCCCCACCGAGCAGGAGCTGATGGCGGCGCTCGGCGTGAGCCGCACGGTGGTGCGCGAGGCGGTGGCGGCGCTCCGAGCCGACGGCCTCGTCACCACCCGCCAGGGCTCGGGTGCCTACGTCGCCGCCGACGTGAGCCGGGTGCCGTTCCGCATCGATCCCGAAGGCCTGAGCTCCATCGAGGACGTGCTGGAGGTGATGGAGCTGCGCCTGGCCATCGAGGTGGAGGCAGCCGCGCGGGCAGCGCAGCGCATCACGCCGCGCAGCCTCGGCGCCATCGGCCGGGTGCTCGCCGCCATCGACGCGGCGGTCGCGAGCGGCGAGGGCGCCGTCAACGAGGACTTCGCGTTTCACCTCGCCGTCGCCGAGGCCTCCGGCAACTCCCGCTTCGCCGAGATGCTGGAGTTCCTGGGGCGGCACCTCATTCCGCGCCAGAGCGTCCGGGTCGCGCTGAGCCCGCCAGAGGAGCAGCGGAAATACCTGGCGCGCATCCAGAGCGAGCACCGGCGCATCCACGAGGCGCTGCGCAGGGGCGACCCCGTCGA
>DATMZP010000300.1:0-5354 GCA_035573595.1 Hyphomicrobiaceae bacterium | reverse complement strand
CTCCGCCTGGGTGAGCGCCAACGCCGGCACCGGCAAGACGCACGTGCTCACCATGCGCATGCTGCGCCTGCTGCTGGCCGGCACGGAGCCGGCGCGCATCCTGGCCCTCACCTACACCAAGGCCGCCGCCGCGGAGATGGCCACGCGTGTCGCAGCGCGGCTGGCCGAGTGGGTGACGGCCAGCGATGAGGAGCTTGGCAGGCGGCTCACCGGGCTGCTCGGCAGCGAACCCTCGGCCGTCGAGATGAAGCGGGCGCGCCAGCTGTTCGCGCTGGTGATCGAGACGCCGGGCGGGCTCAAGGTGCAGACCATCCACGCGTTCTGCGAGCGGCTGCTGCAGCGCTTCCCGCTGGAGGCCGGCGTGCCGCCCGGCTTCGAGATCCTCGACGATCACACGCGCGCGGCGCTGCTGGAGGAGGCCACCAACCAGGTCCTCGCCGAGGCCACCACCGCAGCTCCCGGCTCGCCGCTGGCGGAAGCGCTCACCACCGCCATCGCCTTCGCCGCCGAGACCAACTTCGACACCTACCTCGCCGAGGCCCTGCGCCAGCGCGACTGGCTCGAAGCGGCGGCCAGCGACCTCAGAGCGCACCTGGCGGAGTCGCTGGGGCAGCGCGAGTGGCTCGAAGCCGCGGCACGGCTGGAGGACGACACCGGCCTCAGGCTGGTCGAGACCGAGAAGCTCTACCGCCGCGCCCTCGGCCTGGCACCTGACGCGAGCTTCGCAGCGACAACCGAGAAGCTGGCGAACGTACTGCCCCAGGCCCAGCTCACGCGCCTGCGTGCCGTCCTGGCGGCGGAATCGTCCAGCGATGCCAAGACGGCCGAGCGGATCGCTGCTGCTCTGGCCTCGCCCGGTGCGGCGGGGCGCATTGCCGCGCTGTCCCAGGTGTTCCTCACGAGCAGCGGCGAGCGGAGGAAGACGCTCCTCACGAAGGGCCTTGCATCAGAGCATCCCGATGTGGCGGGCATGCTGCAGTCGGCGCAGGCGCGCTTCGCCGCACTCCACGACGAGCGTTGCAAGCTGCAGCTGATGGAGGCGACGCTGGCGCTGGTGCGGCTCGGCAATGCCGTCATGCAGCGCTACGGCGAGGTCAAGGCGCGCCACGCCCAGCTCGACTTCGACGATCTGGTTGCCAGGGCCGCGCATCTCCTCGGCTCGTCGGACGCCGTTGCGTGGGTGCTCTACAAGCTCGACGGCGGGCTCGACCACATCCTGGTGGACGAGGCGCAAGATACCAGCCCGATACAGTGGGACGTGATCACCGCGCTGGCCGACGAGTTCTTCTCCGGGGAAGGCGCCAGCGAGAAGCGCCGCACGCTGTTCGCCGTGGGCGACGAGAAGCAGTCGATCTACAGCTTCCAGGGCGCGGCGCCGAAGATGTTCGCCGCCAAGGGGGAGGCGCTCGGCGCCCGCATCCAGCGCGCAGGCCTGCCCTGGCGGCGCGTGCCCCTCACGCTGTCCTTCCGCTCCGTGGAGCCCCTGCTGGCCGCGGTGGACGCCGTCTTCGCCCGAGCCGACCGCACGCCAGGCGTGGGCTCGTCGCCGGTGCACCACGTCGCCCACCGCGCCGGTCATGCGGGGCTCGTCGAGATCTGGCCCACTGAGAAGCACGAGGCGCCCACCTCCGCCGAGGCGTGGTCGCCCCTGGACGAGACAAGCGCCACGCCCGCCGTGGTGCGGCTCGCCGACCGCATCGCCGACACCGTCGCCGGATGGCTCCAATCCGGCGAGATGCTGGCCTCGGAAGGCCGGCCGGTGCGCGCGGGCGACATCCTCGTGCTGGTGCGCAAGCGCCTGCCGTTCGCGCCGGCGCTGGTCTCCGCCCTGAAGGCCCGCGGCGTGCCGGTGGCCGGCGCCGACCGCCTGATGCTCACCGAGCAGATCGCCGTGCAGGACCTGATGGCGCTCGGCGACGCCCTCATGCTGCCCGACGACGACCTGGCGCTGGCCGCAGCGCTCAAGTCTCCCCTGCTCGGCTTCGACGATACCGACCTCATGGCCCTGGCGCACGGCCGCGAGGGCTCGCTGTGGGAGGAGCTGCAGGCTCGCCGGCCGAGCGGCGAGGCCGATCGCTTCGCCCGCGCGGCCGAAACCCTGCAGCGCTGGCGGATGGCGGCGGAGCGCGAGCCGCCGTTCGAGCTCTACTCCGGCCTGCTCGACTGCGAGGGCGGCCGGGCGCGCATGCTGGCGCGCCTCGGCACCGAGGCCGCCGATGCGATCGACGAATTCCTCAATCTGGCGCTCGCCCACGACGACGGGGCGCCGCCCTCGCTGCAGGGCTTCCTGTGTCGCCTGCGCCAGGGCCAGCGCGAAATCAAGCGCGACATGGAACAGGGCCGCGACGAGGTGCGCGTCATGACCGTGCACGGCGCCAAGGGCCTGGAGGCGCCCATCGTATTCCTGCCCGACACCTGCTCCACCCGTTCCGCCCGCCAGTCCAACTCGCTGGTGCCGGTCGAGGGCGTGGAGCTGCCGGGCGGCCTGCCGCCGCCGTTCCTGTGGCCGGTCAAGGGCACGGCCAGGGTCGACGCGGTGCAGGCTGCCAAGGCCAAGGTCAAGGCCGCGGAGACCGAGGAGCGCAACCGCCTGCTCTACGTCGCCCTTACGCGCGCCCGCGACCGGCTCTATGTGGCGGGCTTCGAAGGCGCCCAGTCGCCGCCTGCCGACTGCTGGTACAATCTCATCAAGGAGGGTCTGGCGGGCCTATTGGAAGAGGCGGCGCACGCGGATGGCCGCACGGTCTGGCAGATGCGCAGCGCCCAGGCCGTGGCGCCGGCCGCCGGCAAGGCGCGCGCGGAGACGATGGCCGACGCCGATCCGTTCCCGGCCTGGGCCACCACCCCGGTGCCGCCCGAGCCGCTGATCACGCAGCCGCTGATCCCCTCGCGCCTGGCGCCGCTCGAAGCCGCAGCGGCTGAGGACGAAGCGGGCGGGGCGCCCCGCAAGCGCCGGCATGTCGAGCCGGCGGTGCTCTCCCCCTCGCAGATGGCCGACGACAGCCGCTTTGTGCGCGGCAACCTCACGCACGCGCTGCTGGAGCACCTGCCGCAGGTGCCGCAGCGCGGCTGGGCCGCCGCCGCCGAGGCGTTCCTGGCGCGTCAGGGCGCGCAGCTCACCGCCAAGACGCGCCGGGAGGTGGCCGCCGAGACGCTCGCCATCCTGCAGGATCCGGCCCTGGCGGCGCTGTTCGGCCCCGACAGCCGCGCCGAGGTGCCCATCGCCGCGGAATTCCGCCATCCGGACGGCACCGGCCCGGCGCTGCGCCTCACCGGCAAGATCGACCGTCTCGTCAAGACCGACCGGTCCGTCCTGATCCTGGACTACAAGACCAACCGCCCCCCGCCCGCCGATCCGCAGTCGGTGGCCGAAGCCTACCTGTTCCAGCTCGCCGCCTACCGGCTCGGCGTTGGGCGGATCTTTCCTGGCATGAAGATCGAGGCCGCCATCCTCTGGACAGACGGCCCCCGGCTGATGAAGATGCCGGCTGATCTTCTCGACACATTTCAAAGCCGCCTCTGGGAGCGGGCACCCGGATAGATCGCAGCACGGCAGGCCGCACGATCGGTCAGAGGAGCGGCGCCTTCTTGAGGAAGGTGTAGTCGGCGGAGTAGGGCACACTGAGGAAGGCTCCGGCGCGGTCGCAGGCCCCCTCGGCGACGCCGCCCTTGGTGTTGAGACGCTGCACCGTCGTGACGCCGCTCAACTGGCCGCTGCCGCGCTGCGCGGTGACCTCCAGCTTCAGGAGCGGGATGTCCGCGCCGGTCGCCGCGGGCGCGCGGCCGACGACCTTGGCGACTACGGCGCTGCCATCGGCCATCTCCCAGTTGGGACCGGCATAGTGGCGGCCGACGGCCTCGCCGTCGATCAGCAGCGTCGCGACCGGTTCGCGGAACTGCCACGCGAGCTTGCCGGCGGCGTCGCCCTTGCACTCGTAGACCTGCGCGCCCTCCGCGTGGACGGTGGCAGCCACGGGCTGGCCGGGGGCGGCGATCGCCTCGGGCACCTCCGCGCGGGCGGCGGCGAGCGGCAGGACCAGGGCGGCGAGGGCGAGGGCGGGAAGGACGGGACGCATGGGGATTTTCTCCGTTCGGGAAGCCGTGTCGAGGCGCCCCGAATGGCATGGTCCGCAAGCGCCGCACGTCCATCGATCGGTTGACGCGCGTTCACCTTCCCGTGCGGTGTCAAACTGGTGTCAGACCCTCCGGGTCTGACACCACCGCTCCGACGCCGGCTGACACCTCAGTAGCCGTAGAATGCCTTGGCGTTGTCGCGATAGACCTGGGCCTTCTCGCGGGCGTTGAGGATGCCGCCGAACACCTGGCGCGGGTCGTCGTAGTCCCAGTGCGGGTAGTCGGTGGAGAGCAGCAGCCGGTCGAGGCCGAGCCAGGAGACCACGTCGATCAGGTCGCGCGGGCGCTCCGGCTCGTCGAGGGGCTGGGTGGTGAACCACACGCTGCGGCGCACGTACTCCGAGGGGAGCAGCTTGAGGTGCGGGACCTCCTCGCGGAACCGCTTCCACTGGCTGTCGAGCCGCCAGCACAGCGGCGGCACCCAGGCGAAGCCGCTTTCGATCAGCACGATGCGCAGGCCAGGGATGTCCTCGAACACGCCCTCCACCACCAGGCTCGTCAGCAGCGACTGCATGGTCTGAACGTTGGAGTGGTGCTCCTCGATGTAGTAGGAGGGCCAGCCGGTGCTGGTGACGCAGTGCCCGCCCTGGCCGCCGACGTGGATCGCCACCGGGCGGTTCGCGGCCGCCGCGGCCGCCAGCGTCGGGCGGTAGCGGCGCCGGCCCAGCGGCTCGCCGGTGCGCGGCGGCAGCAGCACCTGGACGAACAGCGGATCGTCGGCCCGGCGCTCGATCTCGGCCACAGCCGCGGCCGGATCCTCGGCCGGCACCATCACGGAACCGCGCAGGCGCGGCTCCTTCCTGAGCCAATACTCGAGCTGCCAGTCGTTGAGGGCCGTGCAGAGCGCGGCGGCGTAGTCGAGGTTGCGCTGGTCCGGCCCGCGCGTGGTCAGCGGAATGAGGTTGCCGATCTCCACGCCGTTGGGGTCCAGGTGCTGCCGGCGCATGAACTCCAGGTCGGAGCCGGGCGGGCCGCCGCCTGGCGGCCAGGCATCGCCGCGCGAGATGGCCGGCGCCATGCGGGGATAGCCGATGGTGTCGGAGTACATCTCGCGCGACAGATTGCCGAACACCGCCGAATGCCGCTGCCAGCGCTGCGGCAGGAACTGCCGCACCTCGTCGGGCGAGCGCGGATTGGGATGGATGTCGCAATCGACGATGGTGAGGCGCTGGACCGCCTCGGCGCGGGGCTCGCGAACGGCAACGTTCATGGCGCAATCT
>DATMZP010000299.1:0-2498 GCA_035573595.1 Hyphomicrobiaceae bacterium | reverse complement strand
GGGATCGGCGGCGATTGCTTCGCGCTGATCGCCAGGCCGGGGCTCGCCAAGCCGGTGGCGCTGAATGCGGCGGGCCGCGCCCCGGCGGGGGCGACCGCGGAGTGGCTGGCGCAATCGGGGCTCGCGCGCATCGAGCCGGCGAGCCCGCACTCTGTAACGGTGCCCGGCGCCATCGACGGCTGGTCGCGGCTGGCGGCCGACTACGGCACCATGGAGCTGTCGCGCCTGCTGGCGCCGGCCATCGAGCTGGCCGAGCATGGATTCGTGGTGGCGCCGCGGGTCGCCGCCGACTGGGCGGCGCAGACGGCGCACATCTCCCACCATGCCGGCGGCCGGATGCATCTCTTCACGGACGGCCGGGCGCCGCGGGCGGGTGAGATCGTGCGCTTTCCGGCGCTGGCCGAGACGCTCAGGATCGTCGCCAGGGAGGGCCGCGAGGGGTTCTACGCAGGCGCGGTGGCCGAGGACATCGTGGGTGAGCTGAACGCCGTGGGCGGCCTGCACAGCCTCGAGGATTTCGCGGCCCAGCGGGCGAGCTACGTGACGCCGATCTCGCTGACCTACCGCGGCGTGGAGCTCTGGGAGCTGCCGCCCAGCAACCAGGGCATCGTGGCGTTCATGGTGCTGAGGATGCTGGAGCGCATCGGCCTGCCGGCCGACCCGATCTCAGTGGAGCGCTACCACGTCCAGCTGGAGGCGGCCCGCCTCGCCTTCGCCATGCGGGACACCTTCGTCGCCGACCCCGATATGGCGGACGTGCCGGTGGAGCATCTGCTCTGCGACGCCGTGATCGACGAGCTGGCCTCCCGCGTCGGCCGCACCCGCCGGCGCGAGGATCTGGGGCCGCTGCCGCAGCCGCCGGGCTCCGACACGGTCTACTTCGCGATCGTGGACGAGGACGGCATGGCCGTGTCGTTCATCAACTCGCTCTACGACGAGTTCGGCTCCGGCATCGTCACGCGCAAGACCGGCGTGGTGCTGCACAACCGCGGCAAGGGCTTCGTGTGCGATCCTGCACACCGCAACTGCATCGCGCCGCGCAAGCGGCCCATGCACACGCTGGTGCCCGCCATGGTGCTGAAGCACGGCGAGCCGTGCATGGTGCTGGGCGTAATGGGCGCGCATTTCCAGCCCATGGGGCATGTCTATGTCATGGCCAACGTGTTCCACTATGGCATGGACGCGCAGACGGCCGTGGACGCGCCGCGCGTGTTCTTCGACGGCGATGCCGTGCTGGTGGAGGAGTCGGTGCCCGAGGCGGTGGTGACGGGCCTCAGGCAGCTCGGGCACCAGGTGGCTGCCCGCCGCATGCCCTGGGGCGGCGCCCAGGTCATCCAGATCGACCGCGACCGCGGCGTCCTGGCCGGCGCCTCGGACCCGCGCAAGGACGGGATGGCGCTCGGCTATTGAGCCGGGCAGCGAGTCGGGGCAGCGTTGACGCCTCGACGAGGGCGACCGTAGTGTGGCCGCGCAGTGAAAATTCGAGGCTCGGCCCGAGGCGTCGCCAAAAGGGCCGGCGGAGGGACGGCCAAGGGGAGCGCGGCCAAGGGGAACGATGGGCAAGCACGTCGTCGCAAGCGTGGGAGAAATTGCGCCGGGCGGGCGCAAGCTCGTTGAGCTGGAAGGGCGCCCGATCGTGGTGTTTAACCTTTCCGGGGAATACTTCGCGCTGCTCAACCGTTGTCCGCACCAGGGCGGCAGCCTCTATCACGGCAGGCTCACCGGCCTCGTCCAGTCGGATGAGCCCGGCTGCTACAGCTACTCCAGGCGCGGCGAGATCGTCCGCTGTCCCTGGCACGCCTGGGAGTTCGATATCCGCACCGGCAAGTCCTGGTGCGAGCCCCGCAAAGTGCGGGTCAAGAATTACCCCGTCAGCGTGGAGCCCGGCGCCCAGCTGGTCGAGGGCCCCTATACGGCGGAGACCTTTCCGGTGCGCATCGAGGACAGCTACGTTGTCGTCGAGGTGTGATCGCGTGTGACGGCCCGGCTCTTGCCCGGTCCGGTAGAAATCCGCTATTTGAGCCTCTTTCCCCATCAGCCCCCTCGGAGCACCAGCCCGCGATGCCGCGGTCAAGCAAGACGCGCCCTCCTGCCGCCGGTGCCGCGGCCGCCGGTCCGGTCCTCGACCTCAACGACCACATCGCCACCAGGGTGGCCATCTTTGCCAACCGGCTGTCGCGGGCGGCCTCGCGCTTCTACCGCAAGACCTACGGCATCGGCGTCGTCGAGTGGCGGCTGATGATGTACATCGGCCGCACCAGGGAGACGCGCGCCAACCGCATCTGCAAGGAGACGGACCTCGACAAAGGTGCCGTCAGCCGCAGCCTCGCGACCCTGCAGCGGATGGGGATCGTAAGCGTCAGGGAGGACGGCGCCGACAACCGGCGCAACAATGTCGCTTTCACTGCCAAGGGCCGCGCCCTGCACGACGAGATCGTGCCCACCGCCCTCGAGCGCCAGACCAACCTGGTGGCAGACCTCAAGCCC
This sequence comes from Hyphomicrobiaceae bacterium, assembly GCA_035573595.1. GTDB lineage: Bacteria > Pseudomonadota > Alphaproteobacteria > Rhizobiales > Hyphomicrobiaceae > AWTP1-13. The sequence continues at coordinate 11 of DATMZP010000299.1, read as the reverse complement.
GAGGAGATCCG
>DATMZP010000298.1:0-4893 GCA_035573595.1 Hyphomicrobiaceae bacterium | reverse complement strand
AGCAATCACGACCGGTCGGCGACGGGATCAAGACAAACTCGTGACGGCGGAGCGCACCTCACCCGCGTTCGCGACGGCGGGGGCGGTCGTCACGCTCGCGCCGCGGAGGCCGGCCTTCGAAGCGATCCTCGGGCTCGCCTTCGGGGCGCGGGATCTCCTTGCCGGTCGCCTGGTCGACGATCTTCATGGAGAGGCGCACCTTGCCGCGGTCGTCGAAGCCCAGGAGCTTGACGAAGACCTCCTGGCCCTCCTTCACCACCTCGCCCACGGTTTCGGGCCGCCCCTGCGTGAGCTGGGAGATGTGCACGAGGCCGTCCTGCTTGCCGAAGAAGTTCACGAACGCGCCGAACTCCATGATCTTCACGACCTTGCCCTTGTAGACCGTGCCGACCTCGGGCTCGGAGGTGATGGCCTTGATGCGGGAGAGCGCCGCCTCGATCGACTCGCGCTTGGCGGCGGCGACCTTGACGGTGCCGTCGTCCTCGATGTCGACCTTGGCGCCCGACTGGGCCACGATCTCGCGGATCACAGAGCCGCCGGAGCCGATCACCTCGCGGATCTTGTCGACCGGGATCTTGATGGTCTCGATGCGCGGTGCATGCTCGCCGAGCTCGGTGCGCGCCCCCGTGATGGCCTTCGACATCTCGGAGAGGATGTGCATGCGCCCGGCGTAGGCCTGGTCGAGGGCCACGCGCATGATCTCCTCGGTGATGCCGGTGATCTTGATGTCCATCTGCAGCGAGGTGACGCCCTTCTCGGTGCCGGCCACCTTGAAGTCCATGTCGCCCAGATGGTCCTCGTCACCCAGGATGTCGGAGAGGACGGCAAAGCCGTTGCCTTCCTTGATCAGGCCCATGGCGATGCCGGCCACCGGCCGCTTCAAGGGTACGCCGGCGTCCATCAGGGCGAGCGAGGTGCCGCAGACGGAGGCCATCGAGGAGGAGCCGTTGGACTCGGTGATCTCGGAGACCACGCGCAGGGTGTAGGGGAACTCCTCCTGGGTCGGCAGGAGAGGATGCACGGCGCGCCAGGCGAGCTTGCCGTGCCCGATCTCGCGCCGGCCGGGCGAGCCCATGCGGCCGGTCTCACCCACGGAGTAGGGCGGGAAATTGTAGTGCAGGATGAAGCGCTCCTTACGGGTGCCTTCCAGCGCATCGATGAACTGCTCGTCCTCGCCGGTGCCCAGTGTGGCCACCACGATGGCCTGCGTCTCGCCGCGGGTGAACATGGCCGAGCCGTGCGTGCGCGGCAGCACGTGCACCTCCGACGTGATGGGCCGCACCGTCTTGAGATCGCGGCCGTCGATGCGTTTCTGCGTGCGGATGATGTCGCCGCGCACGACCTCCTGCTCCAGGCCCTTGAAGACGTCGCCCAGCAGAACCTGCTCGTTGGCGTCGGCATCGGCGGGCAGCAGCTCCTTGATGACCCGCTCCTTGACGGCGTCGATCATCTGGTAGCGCTGCTGCTTCTGCTTCTGGGCGAAGGCCTGGCGCAGGTCGGCCTCGGCCAGCGCCTTCACCTTCTCGGTGTACTTGGACTTGTCGGGCGGCTGGAAGTCCCACGGCTCCTTGGCGGCCTTCTCGGCCAGGCGGATGATGGCCTCGATCACCGGCTGGAACCCGCGCTGGCCGAAGATGACGGCCTCCAGCATCTGCGCCTCGGGCAGCTCCTTGGCCTCCGACTCCACCATCATGACGGCCTCGGCGGTGCCGGCCACCACCAGGTCGAGATCGCTCTTGGCCATCTCGTCGATCATGGGGTTGAGCACGAGCTGGCCGTCGATGACGCCGACGCGCGCGGCGCCGATGGGGCCCAGGAACGGCACGCCCGACAAGGTCAGCGCCGCGGAGGCAGCGACCAGGGCCACGATGTCGGGATCGTTCTCCATGTCGTGCGAGAGCACGGTGGCGACCACCTGCGTCTCGTACTTGAAGCCTTCTACGAACAGCGGCCGGATCGGCCGGTCGATCAGGCGCGAGGTGAGGGTCTCCTTCTCGCTCGGCCGGCCCTCGCGCTTGAAGAAGCCGCCGGGGATCTTGCCGGCGGCGTAGGTTCTTTCCTGGTAATTGACGGTGAGGGGGAAGAAATCCATGCCGGGGCGCGCGCTCTTCGCGGCCACCACGGTGGCCAGCACGCTGGTCTCGCCGTACTGGGCAAGGACGGCGGAGTCGGCCTGGCGGGCGACGCGGCCCGTCTCAAGACTGAGCTTGCGGCCCCCCCATTCTATTTCCACACGTTGGGTGTCAAACATCTGTCATCTCGTTTCTTGTTGGCAGGAATGGCAAAGGGCGCCGAGCCTCGACGGGAGGCCGGCCCCCTTTGCACGTCGCACTGGTCCCGTCAGCGGCGGATGCCGAGCTGATCAATGATCTTCTGATAACGGGCCTCGTCGCTTTCCTTGACGTGGTCGAGAAGCCGGCGGCGCAGGCTCACCATCTTGAGCAGACCGCGCCGCGAGTGGTTGTCCTTCTTGTGGGTCTTGAAGTGCTCGGTCAGTCCGTTGATGCGCTCGGTGAGGAGCGCCACTTGGACCTCGGGCGACCCGGTATCACCCCGCTTGGTTGCGTATTGCCGGATGATCTTCTGCTTTCGCTCTCCAATCAGCGACATCGGGTACCTTTCTTGAATGCTGGGAGTGAGTTGCGCGCCGTGGCCGGGATGTCGTCCAGCTCGGGCCGCCGAAAGCGCCGGGCGCCCACGATGCGGTATAGCGCCAGCGTGGCCCGGGTTATACACCAATTCGGGTCTGTTGCGAGGGAAAACTGGGAAACGTTAAGATATTGATTTGGCGTAATTTTATTGGTCTGCCACGGTGGGGCGGCAAGTCTGGTTGGCCCCAGCAGCGGCGCTATCGCCGCGCCACCTCGTCGAAGATCTGGGCGAACTCGATGGAGCCGGGCTTCTTGAGGTGCACCTCCATGCGGCTCTCCAGGGCGGCGAGAAGCTCGGCGGCGGTTTTGTCGCGTACCACCGGGTTCCTGGAGTAGCCCCCCTCGCTGAAGAAGTTGGGCGTGGGCATCTGCCGCCCCACCGGCGTCATCATCTCCAGGCCGGTGCCGGGGCCGGCAAGGTTCATCAGCTCAAGCTCGGCGCCCGTCAGCTCCCGGTGCCCGTAGATGGCGGCGCTGTCCTTGAGCGACTTGAGCTTCAGCACCTGGATCCACGGCCCCACGTCGGCGTCCATGTTGAGGGCGTGGATGCCGAGGCCGTTGGGCGTCATGGCGAATCGCTGATGCGCGCTCCACTCGTTGGGCACGGTGCGGGCCGCGCGCAGCATCTTGCGGACGATGGCGGCCTTGGTCTTCAGCTCGGCGGCGCGCGGGGCCGGCGTGCCGGGCGCCCCGGCCATGGCCGTGAGGCGTCTGGCGAAGGCCTCGCCGTGCTTGACCAGCTCGCCGGTGGTGTTGGCGTGCAGGAGCTGGGCGTAGCCGAGCGCGGAGGAGATCGGCCTGCCCTGCCTCGTGACAGGGTTGACGCCCGACTGCATGTCGTAGGTGCCCTGCCCTCCGGTCTCCAGGGCGTAGACCCGCACCACCTGGTCCTTGGTGAGGCCGACCTTGAGCGCTTCCGCGGCGTAGCTCGTCTTGAACTCGCGCTCGGTGGCGCGCTTGGGCACGAATCCGAACTGCTTCTTGGCGTGCGCCAGGAAGTCGGCGACCGTAGGCAGCGGCTTTTCCGCCGCCGGGGGCTTCACCTCGGCCACGATCCTGGCGACGTCGGGCGGCAGCTCCGGGCCCTGGTACTTGGGCGGAAAGGCTGCGATGTAGTCCTCCGCCGTGAAGGTCTGGCCGAGCAGGCGGCGCGCCTTGCGGGCGTCGCGCTTGCCGTCCACCTTGCGCCAGTAGGCGCGATGCAGCAGGTCGAAGGCGGTGCGGGCCTCGCGGTAGGCGAGATAGGTCTCCTGCTGCGCCTGGGTGAGGCGCTTGGCCAGCTCCGGGGAGACCTTGGCCGCGACACCGTCCGTGGGAGGAGGCGCGGCTGGTGCGGCCGGCTTCGCGGTCGTGCCTGACTTCGCGGTCGCAGGCGCAGATTTGGCCGCCGCGGCCGGCTTGGCGGCTGCAGGCGCAGGCTTGGCGGCGGCCGCCGCCTTTGCCGGCGTGTCCTGCGAGGCCGCCGTCGGCGCAAGCGGCGACAGGGCGAGCAGGGCACCAAGGGCAGACAAGCCGTAGAGGCCCGCCGCTCGTGGTTGCATGATCATCTGCCTTCTCCCCCGGTGTCCTCAGTCGGTCCCCGTGCTTCGCACCTTCGCCGGTCCATCCGTTGGCTTGGCGGTTGGCTTGGCGGTCGGCTTGGCGGGCAGCCTGGCGTGCTCCTCGGCGTCCTTGGCGAACAGCTCCTCCAGCTCCTGGGTGTAGCTCTTGGCGCGTTCGCGCACCTTGTCAATATCCGTATAATGCTTGTAGTCCTCGTAGAGCCGCTTGCGGTCCATGGTCTGGAACGTATCGGCCGTGTACCGCACCTCGCGCTCCGGCAGGCCAAGCCCGCGCAGCACCTCCCGCGTGAGGTCGAGCGCCGAGAGGAACGTCTCCCGCCGCATGATCCTGATACCCTCGTCCATCAGCTGGTGGATATGCCGGCGGTCGCGGGCGCGGGCGTAGATCGGCACGTCCGGATAGTTGCGGCGCACCATGCGGGCGGTGCGCAGCGACGCATCGACGTCATCGATGGCCAGCACGAAAGCACGCGCCTTGCCGATTTGCGCCGCCTCCAGAATCTCGGGCCGGCTGGCGTCGCCGTAGAAGATCTGTGCGCCGAACCTTCGCACGAAGTCCACCTGCTCGGGGTCGGAATCGAGCGCCGTGACGGAGATGCGCTTGGCGGTGAGCACGCGGGCGACGATCTGGCCGAAGCGGCCGAAGCCGGCGATCACCACGTGGCCGTCGTTCTTGGGCA
>DATMZP010000297.1:0-2654 GCA_035573595.1 Hyphomicrobiaceae bacterium | reverse complement strand
CAAGACGGCCATATTCGGGCCGCTTGGGCAGGCCGACCGGCTGGCGGTCGCGGGGCAGATGCTCAAGGCGGAGCTGCAGCCGGGCCAGATCGTGTTTGCGCGCGGCGACGCAGGGCGCAACGTCTATCTCGTTGTCAGCGGCTCCGTGCGCCTGTCGGTGTTCTCGGCAGACGGCCGGCTGCTTTCCTTCAAGCACGCCAACGCCGGCGACATCTTCGGCGAGATCGCGGCGCTGGATGGCGGGCGACGCACCGCCGACGCCGTGGCCCTGACCCGCGTGGTGGCCATGACGCTGACGAAGGAGCAGTTCGACAGGTTGATCGAGACCAACCCGCGTGTGGCGCGCGCGGCCATCGGCTGGCTGTGCCAGCGCCTGCGCGACACCAGCGCCCAGGCCGAGGCGATCGCGCTCCATCCCGTGGAGGTGCGGCTGGCCCGCTATCTCCTCTCCAGGCTGATGCCGGCGCCTCCGGAGAGTCCGGCAGCCGACACAGGTGACCGCAAGGCCACCATCGATCTCGGCATCTCCCAGGGGGAGCTCGCGTCCCTCATCGGCGCCAGCCGCCAGAAGGTCAACGCCGCCCTGGGGCTCCTGGAGGGTGCGGGCGCCGTCAACCGCATGGGCCGCCGCCTCGCCTGCGACCCCGCCGTGCTCGCCCGCATTGCGACGCCGGACTGAACCGCAATTGGGTTGGCGACCTGTCACCCAGGTGACACTTTCTCCGTTGCCGCAGGATCGGTAAGCTGTCACCCAGGTGACACTTGCGACCCGGCCCACATGCCCACATCGGTGCCTGTGCCGCCGCCTGCGGAGCGGCGTGCGCTCACAGTGATGTTCTGCGACCTGGTCGGCTCCACCGCCCTGTCGGGGCGGCTTGACCCCGAGGACCTGCGCGATCTGCTGGCGGCCTACCAGCATCACGTCACCGCCGTGGTGGAGGCGGCGCGTGGCCGGGTGGCGCGCTACGAGGGCGACGGCGTTCTGGCCTATTTCGGCTACCCGGCCGCCTCCGAGGACGACGCCGAGCGCGCCGTGCGTGCCGGCCTGGAGCTGGCCGGCGGCATCCGCCTCAGCAGGGGCGAGGCCGGCGAGCGGCTGAGCGTCCGCGTCGGCATCGCCACCGGCGTGGTGGTGGTGGGCGAGCTGGTGCGCTCCGGCGTGGCGGACAACCCGCCCGTGGTTGGGGAGACGCCCAATCTCGCGGCCCGGCTGCAGGCGCTTGCAGAGCCCGGCACGGTGCTGGTGTCGAACGCCACGCGGCGCCTGACGGGCGGCCTGTTTGACTACCGCGACGGCGGCCCGCGCCACCTCGAAGGCTTTGCCGGCCCGATCCGCGTCTGGCGGGTGGTCGGCGCGAGGGTGACGAGCCGGTTCAAGGCGTTGCGGTCGCAGGCCTTGCCGCTCATGGGCCGCGACTCGGCGATGGCGGCGCTCATGGACCGGTGGGCGCTGGCCGAGCAAGGCTCCGGCCAGGTGGCCCTGATTTCAGGCGAGCCCGGCATCGGCAAGTCGCGGCTGGCGCAGGCGCTGGCGGAGCGGGTGCGGCAGCGCCCGGCAACGGTGGTGCGCCTGCAGTGCTCCCCGCACCACGAGAGCAGCATCCTGCACCCCATCCTGGAGCGGCTGCAGCCGGCCGCGCGTCCGCCCGGCGGGGGCGGCCCCGATGCCGCCCTGGAGCGTCTCAAGCGGCTCCTGGGCCGCGGCATGGCGGCGGCCGACGGCGCCGTGATCCTGCTCGCCGATCTCATGGGCCTCTCTGCGCCGCACACGCAAGGCCTCCAGCCCGATGCGCAGCGCCAGCGCGACCTCCTGCTGGAGGCGCTGGCTGGCATCCTTGAGCGGCTGGCCCTGGTCCGGCCGCTGCTGCTGGTGCTGGAGGACGCCCACTGGATCGATCCCACCTCCCTTCAGCTGCTCGACCTGGTGATCGGGCGGATGGGCCGCTGGCCCATCCTGCTTGTGGCCACCTACCGCCCGGAATTCCAGCCGGATTGCCGGGGCCAGCCTCACGTCGCCCACATCGAGGTTCAGCCGATCGACGCCGACGTCGCCGGCAGGCTCGTGCGGCACGTTCCCGGCGGCCGGCACCTTCCTGACGCCGTCGTGCACGGCATCGTTGCCCGCTCCGACGGCGTGCCGCTCTTCATCGAGGAGCTGACGAAGGCCGTGGTGGACACCGCCACGCCTGCGGGTTCGCCGCGCGGCGACGGGCAGGGCGCGTCGGCCATTCCCACCAGCCTGCAGGCCTCCCTGATGGCCCGGCTCGACCGCATCGGCCGTCCACGCGAGCTGGCCAGGATTGCCGCGGCGCTGGGGCGGCAGTTCACCCTGGACCAGCTCGGCGCGGTGCTCCCGGACCGCGATCCCGAGGCCCTCAGGGGCGAGTTGCACCGGCTCGTCGAGGCCGAGCTGATCGTGCCGGCCGCCTCGCCGTCGTCGGAGGCTTACGCGTTCCGCCACGCCCTGATCCAGGATGCCGCCTACGGCTCGCTGCTGCGCAGCGAGCGGCGCGTCCTACACGGCCGCATCGCCGCCGCGCTGCAGGAGAGATTCCCCGAGATTGCCACCGCCCAGCCCGAGGTGCTGGCGGCCCACTGCACCAAGGCAGAGCTTTGGGAGCCGGCGGTCCAGCAGTGGCTCAACGCCGGCAACC
>DATMZP010000296.1:0-7481 GCA_035573595.1 Hyphomicrobiaceae bacterium | reverse complement strand
CGGTACCGCCGAGGGCAGGATCCTCGACGCCAAGGGCACCCTTCTCGCCCACGGCACTACGACCTGCCTGCTCTTCGACATTTGAGATCGCCGAAGACAGCCGAATCCTCAGCCCGAATCAGGGTGACAACAGGACATCGTTGACGTTATCTCAGACCCCGGTCTAAGAGAGCCCCGCGCGTGCCGCGCCGGGGCTTGCAGCGCCCGATTGTGCCCGCCGCCGGTTTGTGTCCGATTGTGAAGCAAGGAGCTCAACAGAAATGGCTAATACCAAATCGGCCACCAAGGCAGCGCGCCAGGCCGTGCGCCGCACCGCCATCAACAAGTCTCGGTCGTCCGAGGTCAAATCCTACGTGCGGAAGGTCGAGGAGGCGATCGCCTCGGGCGACAAGGTGGCCGCCAAGGCCGCGTTCGCCGCCGCCCAGCCGATTCTCATGCGCTCTGCCCAGAAGAAGGTGATGCACAAGAGCACGGCCTCCAGGAAGGTCTCGCGGCTCAGCTCGCGCCTCAAGGCCATGGCCTGATTTTGGCCCGAAAAGGGACCCGAGACCCGGCGTAAGGCGGGTCTCATCCACCAAGTTGTTAACATTTTATTTACCACTCTTCCGCACCGCCCGCCGGGTTGCAAAAATGTCGCAATGCTCTCTATCCCGACGCACTGGCGCAATCGCGTAAATCGCTAAGAATCCAGCGATTTCTCCCCTCCGGCAGACATCATCTCTGAACGCGCGGCTGGTTCCGAGTCCGCGCGTCGAAGGGAAATCTTGCATCTGAACGACATTCGCTCGTCACTGGGCCGTCACTTGGGCGTCGCCTGCCTGTTGGCGACGAATCCAGTTGATGACTCTGGCTTTTCCCCAGATTTCACCCTTCGTGCTAGGTCTTCCGGGAGACTCGCGCTACCCCGACACGCGGGCCGCTCGGGTTGACCGGCTCGGCCCTCTTGGCCTACAAACCTTGCGCGGCACCGCGTAGTTTTGAGGACCGCGAGTATGCGTTGCAGGCCCTCCGAGTGCAGGCCAGTATTGATAGCTCGGACGGAGCTGCGAGTTGTGCGGCAAGATGCGCTCTGTAGTGGGTAGTACTTGAGATAGCGAAACTAGTTCTTCGCTATTTCAGGGGCGGAGACGTATTGCCGTCGGCAGTAACTGGTGTCAAGGCGGCGTGGAGGTGTGAGCGGCGTGGGTGGCGATGTGCAGATCGAGTCCGTGTCTGTGGAAGAGACATGGGCGCGACTGAGGAGCGACGCTGGCTCGGTCTTGATCGACGTGAGGACGGGCGCCGAGTGGGCCTACGTTGGCCTGCCCGATCTTTCCTCTGTCGGCAAGCGGTCGGTTCTGGTCGAGTGGCAGGACTTTCCTGGCGGTCAGTTGAACACGGCGTTCGTCGACCGGCTCGCCGAAGCGCTCGCAGCCATCGGCGCAAACAAAGATAACGAGCTGCTTTTCATTTGTCGCTCGGGCGGCCGAAGCCTCGGCGCTGCGCGGGCGATGGCAGCGGCGGGATACTCCCGCTGCCGCAACGTGGCGGATGGATTCGAGGGGCCACTCGATCCTAACCGTCACAGGGGGACGCTTGGCGGCTGGAAAGCCAAAGGCCTTCCCTGGGTGCAGGGCTGAACCCACACCCGTCTTCTTCAGAAAGGCGCAGTGACTGCACCTCCCGATCTAGGCCACCGGGCGGGTGCAGGCACGGAGCGCGACAGCGACTGCGGCGGACGCAGTCGGAGGCGGCGAATGCTTAGTAACGGCGGGGTTAGAAATGACAGACAGCACGCATGCGCTTGGCGTTCCTCATGACGTCGACGGGGCGGTGGGCAGACCGGAGAGGGGGAGCGTACGCAGCTCCTTGGCTGCCGGAGGCGGAGCACCCTTGGGCGGCGCCCCAGGCGGCGGCTCGATAGTCTCGATCGGATGCGGATCCCCACCGGCAGGATCCCCGGCGGCGGCCGGCGCCCCAGGCGGCGGCTCCATGGGAGGCAAGGCGCGTGCGGTGTTGCGTGCGCGCTTCGGCGAAGAGGTCTACGGCTCCTGGTTCCACCTGATGGAGTTCGAGAGCTTCGACGGGCGCACGCTGCGCACGTCCCTCCCGACCAAATTCCTGCAGACCTGGATCCAGGCGCACTACGCCGATTCGCTCCTGGAGTGCTGCAAGACCGAGTTCACCGGTGCCGAGCGGCTCGACATCGTGGTGCGGGAATACGGCGCCGCGGGCGGGCGATCGGCGGCCACCGCCGTCACGCCGGGAGCCGGCCACGGCAGGCCCGCTCCCCAGTCCGAGCCGGCAGGCTCGGGCCCGCGCCGGCCGCCGATGCCGGCACCGTTCGCGCCGACAGGCGTCAACGGCTTCGCGGGCTCGCCGCTCGATCCGAAGTATACCTTCGCCAGCTTCGTGGAAGGCAACGCCAACCGCATGGCGCTGACGGTGGCCCAGCAGATGGCGGCGGGCGTGCTCGACGAGCCGCGCCAGTTCAACCCGCTGTTCCTGCACTCGCAGGTCGGCCTCGGCAAGACGCACCTGCTGCACGCCATCGCCTGGGAGGTGAAGCGACGCCTGCCCAAGGCACAGGTGCTCTATCTCACGGCCGAGCGGTTCCGCTACCAGTTCGTGGAGGCCGTGCGCAGCCAGGACGCCATGGCCTTCAAGGAGAAGTTCCGCGCTATCGACATCCTGCTGATCGACGATCTGGAGTTCATGCAGGGCGAGAAGACCGAGCAGGAGTTCGAGCACATCGTCAACGCGCTTCTCGACGGTGGCAAGCAGGTGGTCGTCGCCTCGGCCCGGCCCCCGGCCCAGCTTGAGCGCCTCAACGACCGCATGCGCTCCCGAATGCAGCGCGGCCTCACCGTCGAGATCGGCGAGCTCGACGAGGAGCTGCGGCTCAAGATCCTGGAGCGGCGCGTGCAGGAGAAGCGGACGGCCGACCCGGCCTTCGAGATCTCCGGCGCCATCCTCAAGCTCCTGGCCGAGCGCCTGACGGAAAGCGGGCGCGAGCTGGAGGGCGCCGTCAACCGCCTCTACCTCACGTGGCAGCTGACGCATGCCCCCATGACGGTGGAGGCCGTGGAAGGAATCATCCGCGACCTTGTGCTGGGCATCGAGCCCAAGCGCATCAAGGTCGAGGACATCCTGCGCATCGTCTCCCGTCACTTCGCGGTCTCCAAGGCCGACATCCTGTCGGACCGGCGGCACCGCTCGGTGGTGCGCCCGCGCCAGATCGGCATGTATCTGGCGAAGCAGCTCACCTCGCGCTCCCTGCCCGAGATCGGCCGCCGCTTCGGCAACCGCGACCACACCACGGTGCTGCACGCCATCCGCAAGATCGACAAGGAGATCGGCGACAACCCGCATCTCAAGGAGGAGATCGAGGAGCTCAAGCGGCAGCTGAACCGATAGGCGATGGGGTCAGACCCTGCAGGGTCTGACCCCACGTGTGACGCGGGCGGCGCAATCGGTACCGCCCGCTGTTTTATTCCCAGCGAGTTGCTATGCCATCCTTGCCAAAGGGCCTGCGGCGGTCCACGCTCGCAATTGCTAACTGAGTCTCGTCCGCCGCCTTGATTGTACCGTCCCGCGCGACGAGACCCCGCCCTCCCCGAGGGTCACACCCTATGCCAGGGGCGAGGCACACCGAGAGAAAGAATGCCTGACCATGAAGCTGGTGATTGATCGCGGTGAGCTGCTGAGAGGCCTCGGTCATGTGACGAGCGTGGTCGAGAAGCGCACCACCATTCCGATCCTCTCCAACGTCCTGCTCAAGACCTCCCAGGGCGGCCTGGAGCTGCGCGCCACCGACCTGGAGCGGGAGGTGGTGGAGGAGACCCGTGCCGACGTGGCGCAGACAGGCGCCGCCACCGTGCCGGCGCACACCCTCTACGACATCGCCCGCAAGCTGCCGGACGGCGCCCAGGTCGAGATGCGCCGCGACAACGAGAAGGAGCGGCTGATCGTCTCCTCCGGGCACTCCCGCTTCACCCTGCAGACGCTGGCTGCGGAGGACTTCCCGGATTTGTCGCCGGGCGAGTTCAGCCACAGCTTCGAGGTGGGCGCGAGCGACCTCAAGCGCCTGATCGAGAAGACCCGCTTCGCCATATCCACCGAAGAGACGCGCTACTACCTGAACGGCATCTATCTGCACCCCGCCACCCAGGGCGGACAGGCCACGCTGCGCGCCGTCGCCACCGACGGCCACCGCTTGGCCCAGACCGAGCTGCCGCTCCCCTCCGGCGCCGACGGCATGCCGGGCGTGATCCTGCCGCGCAAGACGGTGCACGAGTTGCACCGGCTGATCGAATCCAGCGAGACCATGGTGGGTGTTGACATCTCCGCCTCCAAGGCCCGCTTCAGGATCGGCATCGACAAGGAGATCGGCCGGGTCACTCTCATCACAAAGCTGATTGACGGAACGTTCCCGGACTACGCCCGAGTCATCCCCAAGGCCAACGACAGGTCCCTCAAGGTGCGCAACGCGGAGTTCATCGCTGCGGTAGACCGCGTCTCCACCATCGCCAGCGACCGTGGCCGCCCCGTCAAGCTCAACATCGACGACGGCACGCTGGTGCTCTCCGTCAACAACCCGGAGGGCGGCGGCAGCGCCACCGAGCAGATCGGCGCCGACTACGGCGCCGGGCCGCTGGAGATCGGCTTCAACGCGCGCTATCTGCTCGACATCGCCAACCAGATCGAGAGCGACACCGCCCAGTTCCTGCTGGCCGACGCCGGCTCGCCCACGCTCGTAAAGGACGAGAGCGACGAAGGCGCGCTCTATGTCCTGATGCCCATGCGCGTCTGACGTCCGCCCCCGAGGCCCCTCGCGAGCCCTCATGCCGTCTTCCGCCGCTTCGACCGCCGCGCCCGTGGTCGCGCCGCCGCACCACGCGCCTGACGAGCGCGTGTGGGTGGAGCGGCTCAAGCTCACCGACTTTCGCAACTACGCCGAGCTGACGCTCAGCATCGGCCCCGGCCCCATCGTCCTCACCGGCCCCAACGGCGCCGGCAAGACCAACCTGCTGGAGGCTGTCTCGCTGCTCTCAGCCGGCCAGGGCCTGCGCCGCGCCCCCTACGCCGAGCTCGCGCGGCTCGGCAGCTCCGAGTGGGCCGTCGCCGGCACGCTGCGCACCCCGCTGGGCGCCATCAACCTCGGCACCGGCCTCGACAGCCGCGACACCGGCGCGCGCTCGGGCCGCATCGTGCGCATCGACGGCGAGAGCCGCTCGGGCTCCGGCGCCCTCGCAGGCGCGATCGACGTGCTCTGGCTCATCCCCGCCATGGACGGGCTCTTCACCGGCCCCGCCGGCGAGCGCCGCCGCTTCCTAGACCGCCTGATCCCCTCGTTCGATCCCGGCTACCGCACCCGACTCGGCCAGTTCGAGCGCGCCATGCAGCACCGCAACCGCCTGCTCGCCGAGGGCGTGCGCGACGACGCCCGCTTCGCCGGCCTCGAACGCATCATGGCCGAGACCGGCGTCGCCATCGCGGCCGCCCGCGCCGCGGCCGTGGCCGACTTGGCCGCCACCATCGCTGCCCGGCGCGACACCGCCCCAGCGAGCCCCTTCCCCTGGGCCGACCTCGCCATCGCCGGCACGCTGGAGGCCGACCTGGCGGCCCGTCCTGCCGTGGACGTGGAGGACGTCTACGCCGCCAGTCTGCGGGCCATGCGCGAGCGCGACCGCGCCGCCGGACGCACGCTCGACGGCCCGCACCGCTCCGATCTCATCGTCGGCCACGGCCCCAAATCGATGCCGGCCGCGGTCTGCTCCACGGGCGAGCAGAAGGCCCTGCTGATCGGCCTCGTCCTGGCCCACGCGGACCACATCCGCCGCCACCGCGACGGCCGCACCCCCATCCTCCTCCTCGACGAGATCGCGGCCCATCTCGACCCGCTGCGCCGCGCCGCCTTGTTCGACGAGATCGTGGCTCTCGGCGGCCAGACCTGGATGACGGGCACCGACTCGGAGGGCTTTTCCGCCCTCGCCGGAAGGGCGCAATTCCATCGTGTCGAGGAGGGGAGAATCGCCCTCGGCTGAGCACCGCGCACGGCACTGCCAACAACCTGAAATGTAAGACAATAAGCCATTGATAATAAAAGTATATTTCGCCACCTCTCGCCCTTATTTTCGCGTGCGTTCATCCCCATGTTTTGGTAGTCTCCAAGCTATCAAATCTCCCCCCAAGGACGCCTGCTGACATGAGCGCAACCCCTGCGAAAAAGACCAACGGTGCCGACAGCTATGGCGCCGACTCCATCAAGGTCTTGAAAGGGCTCGACGCCGTCCGCAAGCGGCCCGGCATGTACATCGGCGACACCGACGATGGCTCGGGCCTGCACCATATGGTCTACGAAGTGGTGGACAACGCCATCGACGAGGCGCTGGCCGGCCACGCCACCGAGGTCACCGTCACGCTCAACGCCGATGGCTCCGCCACCATCAGCGACAACGGTCGCGGCATCCCCACCGACATCCACGCCGAGGAAGGCGTTTCCGCCGCCGAGGTGGTGATGACCCAGCTGCACGCCGGCGGCAAGTTCGCCCAGGGCGAAGACGACAACGCCTACAAGGTCTCGGGCGGCCTGCATGGCGTGGGCGTGTCGGTGGTGAATGCGCTGTCCACCACCCTTGAGCTGAAGATCTGGCGCGACGACAGGGAGCACTTCATCCGCTTCCGCCACGGTGTGGCCGAGGCGCCCCTCAAGGTGCTGGGGCCGGCGGAGGGCAAGCGCGGCACCGAGGTGACATTCTGGCCGAGCCTCGATACGTTCCACAACGTTACCGAGTTCGACTACGCGACCCTGGAGCACCGCCTGCGCGAGCTGGCCTTCCTCAACTCCGGCGTCCGCGTCGTCCTCAAGGACGACCGCCACGCCGACAAGAGAAGCGAGGAGCTGCGCTACGATGGCGGCATCGCCGAGTTCGTCCGCTACATCGACCGTTCCAAGAAGCCGATTCTTCACGACACGCCGCCCATCATGGTCGCCGGCGACAAGGACGGAACCGCCGTCGAGCTGGCGCTGTGGTGGAACGACGCCTACCACGAGCAGGTGCTGTGCTTCACCAACAACATCCCGCAGCGCGACGGCGGCACCCATCTCGCCGGCTTCCGTGCGGCACTGACCCGCGTCATCAACAAGTACGCGGACGAGACCGGCGTCGCCAAGAAGGAGAAGGTGGCCATCACGGGTGACGACGCCCGCGAGGGCCTCACCGCGGTGCTGTCCGTCAAGGCGCCGGACCCCAAGTTCTCCAGCCAGACCAAGGACAAGCTCGTCTCCTCCGAGGTGAAGACGGTGGTGGAGAGCATCGTCGGCGACCAGCTGGCGGCCTGGTTCGAGGAGCACCCCAGGGAGGCAAAGGTCATCCTCACCAAGGTGGTCGAGGCCGCCGCCGCCCGCGAGGCCGCGCGCAAGGCGCGCGAGCTGACCAGGCGCAAGGGCGCGCTCGACATCAACTCGCTGCCGGGCAAGCTCGCCGAATGCCAGGACC
>DATMZP010000295.1:0-2053 GCA_035573595.1 Hyphomicrobiaceae bacterium | reverse complement strand
GATCTTCAGGCCCGAAGGTGGGACCTACCGGTTGATCGCCCGCTTGGAGATGGAGGATTGGCCGCAGGTGGCGCGCGCGGGCAAATAACGTGTGGGAGGCGACGCCAGCCTCCTAACGATGGCTGCTTTGCGGGAATTCGCCTTGCGCCTGAAATGCGCCAAGGCTGCTCCGCAATCGCACTGTCACGCCCCCCTCACCTTGCCCTATGATCCGCCGCTTACTTCCGCACCGGACCAGGGAACTCAACGGCCGTACATGCATGCTCTCGCCCGCGGTGATCTCCTGCAGAGACTGAGGCTCGCCACCGGTCTCATCCTGTTCACCTTCGCCGCCACGCATTTCCTCAATCATTCCCTAGGCCTGGTCAGCCTAGAGGCGATGCATGCCATGCAGGACTGGCGCAAAGCCGTGACGCGGACCTGGCCTGGTTCGATCGTCCTGCTCGGCGCCTTTGTGATCCATATCGCGTTGGCCCTTTACAAGATTTCGCTCCGGCTCACCTGGAAGCTGCCGTTCTGGGAGGCCGCTCAGATCGTCAGCGGATTTTCCATTCCGCTCTTCCTCCTCACGCACGTGATCTTCAACCGCGGCGCAGCCAGCCTCGCCGGCACCGATGACACCTACGCCTTCGAACTCACCAACATCTGGCCGGTGCTCGCCCTCGAGCATGCCGCGCTACTGCTGTGCGTATGGGTGCATGGCTGCATCGGCATCCACTACTGGCTCCGCTTGGCGCGCTGGTACACGCAGGCGCGGCAAATCCTGTTCGCCCTGGCCGTCGCCCTGCCGGTGACGGCGCTGGCGGGCTTCTCAGTGGCCGGCCGGCAAGTGGCGGCGCAAATTACCGAACCTGGCGAGCTGGAGAGGCTGCAGGCTGCCACGCGCGCGCCGGATGCCGCCATGGGTGCCCGATTGGTCACTCTGCGCGACCGGCTGCAGCACACATTCCTTGCACTGCTCGGCCTTGCCCTCCTCGTGCCTGTTGTACGGATCGTCCGCCGCGCCACCGGCGCCAGGGTGGTTGTGACCTATCGCGGTGGGCCAACTGTTCGGGTAGCGCCGGGCCCCACGCTGCTCGAGATCAGCCGAATGAAGGCCGTGCCCCACGCCTCCGTGTGCGGCGGGCGGGCTCGCTGCTCCACTTGCCGGGTCGGGGTGGAAAGTGGCCTCGGCGATCTGCCGCCGCCGGCCACCGCGGAAGCAATGACGCTGGCCGGCATCAACGCGCCCGCGCACGTGCGGCTCGCCTGCCAGATCCGTCCGCAACACGATATCACGGTCACGCGTCTTGTCGCGCCGGTGCGCCAGCGTGGCAAGACGGCAGCCGCGTCGGAAGCCGAGGGCATCGAGCGCAACCTGGCGGTGTTGTTTCTGGACACGCGCGGCTTCACGTCGATCGCCGAAGCGCGCCTGCCCTACGACGTCGTGTTCATCCTCAACCGGCTGTTCGCCGTGGTGGGCGAGGCGATCACCAAGCACGGCGGCAAGATCGACAAGTACCTGGGCGACGGCCTGATGGCGATCTTCGGTGTGCAGACCGGCGAGGCCGGCGGCTGCCGGCAGGCCCTGGGCGCGGCGCGCTCTATCGATATGGCACTCGACCGGCTCAACGACGAGATCATCGACGAGATCGGCCAGCCCTTGCGCATCGGCATGGGGATCGATGTCGGCCCCCTGGTCATCAGCCCCATCGGTCACACCCACACGGCCATCGGCACCACCGTGAATGCCGCGAGCCGTCTCGAAGCGCTGACCAAGGAGAAGGGCTGCCAACTGATCGTGGCCGCCGACGTTCTCGCCCTCGCGGGGCTCAGGGCGGACGCGTTTCCGCGCGAGGAGGTGATGATCCGGGGTCTCTCCGCACCGCGCTCGGTGGCGCTCGTCAAGCGCGCCCGCGATCTGCCTCAGCTCTCCTCTCCCCGCGTATCGCCAAGCTCTGCCCACGCTCCGTAAGGGCGTGTCCATGCGCAGCATGGCTCCGCCATAACGAGAGAGTGCGGTCCTCCTGTGGACAGCAGATGGACGATACCGTGACACGGCATCAGCGAGGCA
>DATMZP010000294.1:0-5754 GCA_035573595.1 Hyphomicrobiaceae bacterium | reverse complement strand
GCCAAGGGCAGCGTGCAGGTCGCCGAGACCGGCCAGGTCAACGAGCTCAAGATCGAGAACACGGGCGCGGAGGAGGTGTTCATCCAGGCCGGCGACATGGTCAAGGGCGGTCGGCAGGATCGGGTGCTCACGGTCAGCCTGCTGCTGCCGCCGCGCTCGGGCATGATTCCCATCGCCTCCTTCTGCGTGGAGCCCGGCCGCTGGTCGGCGCGTGGGGGCGAGGACCCGACCCGCTTCGCGAGCGCCACGGAAGCCATGCCATCGCGGCAGGCGCTGCTCGTCATGGCGGCGCCGCCGGTCGCCGAGCCGGCGCGCCCGGCGGCCAGCCAGGACTCGACGACCGAGACGGAATCGAGTGCGCCGCGTGAGCCGGGCGCGAGGCCCGACGTCATTCTGGACGCGCGGCGCCAAGGCCCCGGCAACAGCATCCCCGGCAACCGCGGGCGCGGCAACGGCAGCCCCAACCGGCAGCAGCAGGTGTGGGACACGGTGGCCAGGACGCAGGCGGCTCTGGCCGGCAACGTCGGCGTGAACGTGAGGGCCGCGCAGTCGGCCTCCAGCCTGCAGCTGTCGCTGGAGCACGCCGCTCTCAAGGAGGCGCGCACGCCCTATCTCGCGGCACTGGAGGCGGCCGGCCTCAAGGACGACGATGTGGTGGGCTATGTGGCCGCCATCGACGGCCGGCCGGTCAGCGCCGACGTCTATCCCTCCAACGGTCTGTTCCGGAAGGTGTGGGCAAGGCAGCTGGCCGCGATCGTCACCGAGGCGATCGGCGCGAAGACCCTGGAGAGCACGCCCGCGGCCCCCTCCGTCGCCGACGTCGAGGCGTTCCTGGCCGCCGCCGAGCGGGGCAAGGCGCAGGAGCGCGAGACCGCCGCCGCCATGCGCCAGGAGACGCGCGACGGCGACCACGCACTCTACAACGAGGCGCGCAGCCCGGCCGGCGGCTGGGTGCACAAGAGCTACCTCGCCAAGTAGCAGCCCGAGACAGCACCTGCCGGGGTCAGACCCCTCTGGGTAACGGGGTCAGACCCCTCGCCTCCAACCTCTCGATTGAAATGCGGCGGTCGTGGGAAGGGGTCTGACCCCTTCGCGCCGAGCAAGCTTGAAGTTCGCCGGCCGCTGTCGCAATGTAAATCCGCCAACGTGCGACTGACTGTAGAGGAGGGTGCCGGCAGGGCCCTGCCGGCCTCGGGGGATCAAGGCAACAGCTTTTCCAGACATCGGCCACACGCCCCGCAGGTGCCTGCGTGTCGTTGTCTGCAACGGAGGACGCGAATGAGGAGCTTGTTGGCGCTGGGTGGGCTCGTCGGCATCGCCATGCTGCTGCCCGCGTCCGAGACCCTGGCGCAGAGCGGGGTGATCAGCGGTCCGCCGCAGGTCCAGTCGGGCCCCGGCGGTCAATCCGGCCCCGGCGGTCAATCCGGTCAAGCCCCGAGCGCGGGCGTCGGGGGGGATGTGTGGATCGCCGTGGTCGGGGGCTTCGACGGTAGCGGCCGCAGGGTCTCCGTCGGCTACTCCGGCCATCAGCGCTCGCGCGCCGAGGCCGAGGATGCCGCGATCAGGGCCTGCGTGCGCAGCGATTCGTCCGTCAGCTGCCGCAATCCTTTCGCGGTCGCGTCCGGCTGCCTCTACATCGTGCCCGGCAGCCGCCAGGGCGGCATGACCTGGGGCCGCGGCGGCACGCGGGACATCGCCTTCAACGAGTGCCGGCGCGGCGGATACTCGTGTCCCAACAGCAAGCTGGTCGGCGGCTGCGTGCCGCGCGTGAACTGACGGGAAGCCACGGGAGATCGGGCGTGTTGATACGATTTCTGGCACTCGGCGTGTGCCTGGCATGGGCCTCGGCGGCGCTGGCGCAAGGCGACCTGGCGCCCCGCCAGCCGCCTCCCGGCGCTCCCAACAAGTCGGACGAGGTGCCGCGGCTCGATGACCTGCTGCCGCCCAACTCCAAGGACCGGTCGCCCGCACCGCCGGAGCGGAGCGAGCCGCGTGGGGAGGCGCGCTCGACCGACAGGTGGGGCGCGGTGGCTTACACCGCCGACGGCGCCTTCGGCGCGTCCTACGGCATCGACAACAGGACGGACGCCGAGCGCCTCGCTGTCGACGAATGCCGGCGCGAAGCCGTCGACAAGCACGACTGCTCGAACGGCGTGGTGACCCGGCAGGACACCTGGTTCCACATCCAGTTCTGCCGGCGCGGCGCGGAGTGGACCACGCAGATCACCACCCGGTCCACGCTGGCCGAGACCAACGCGGCAGCGGCGGACTTCGCGCGCAAGTCGAAGTTCGGCGCCGACGGCTGCCGGATGGTCCCCAACGGCCTGTTCCACTCCGGCGGCATGCACACGAAGATGTAGGCTGCGCCGACGCAGCCTGCCCGGGAGCGGCTGGCTGGTCTGGGCAGGTGAAATCCGGGCGCGGGGCACCTAGATCTGCGATAGTGCGGTCGGGTGTCAGCGGATTCGCAAGGGATACGCGCCGGATGGTTCTCACGCCCCTGGAAATCGAGCGGTACAAACGCCACCTGGTCCTGCGCGAGGTGGGCGGACAGGGGCAGCAGAAGCTCAAGGCCGCGCGGGTGCTGGCGGTGGGCGCCGGCGGGCTCGGCTCGCCGCTCCTCATGTACCTGGCGGCGGCGGGCGTCGGCACCATCGGCGTCATCGACGACGACCGCGTGTCGCTCGACAATCTGCAGCGCCAGATCGTGCACGCCACTCCGCAGGTCGGGGTGGCCAAGGTGGCGAGCGCGGCCGAGACCATCGCCAGGCTGAACCCCCACGTGCAGGTCGAGGCCCACGATCAGCGCCTAAACGCCGCCAACGCGCTGGCCCTGATCTCGCGCTACGACATCGTCGCCGACGGCTCCGACAACTTCGCCACCCGCTATCTGGTGAGCGACGCCTGCTATCTCGCCCGCAAGCCGCTGGTGTTCGCCGCCGTCGGCCCGTTCGACGGCTACCTCACAACCTTCAAGCCTTACGAGAAGGCCCCCGACGGCGAGCCCTACCCGACCTACCGCTGCGTGTTCCCCGAGCCGCCGCCGCCCGGCACTGTGGCCAACTGCGCCGAGGTGGGCGTGCTGGGCGCCGCCGTCGGCGTGGTCGGCACGCTGCAGGCGGTCGAGGTTCTCAAGGAGATCCTGGGGATCGACGAGGGCCTCGCCGGCCGCCTCCTCCTCTACGATGCGCAGGCCGCCCGCTTCACCGACATCAAGCTGGCCTGGGACCCCGACAACCCGCTCTCCGGCCGCGCGCCCAGCATCCGCGACCTCTCCCTCCACGCGGGATCGGCGGACGGCGCGACCTGCGCAGTCTGAGCAGCCGACGGGGGCGCAGCTTGGCGATCCGCGGCATCCTCCCCGACAAGGACGGCAGCATCAGTGAGCTGACAGCGTGGCCGACCTTCGGCGCAGCATTGCCACACCATGAGATGAGGCTGGACAGAGCCTCGACTTTTTGATGAGATGACTGACGATGAAGGTCGCGAACGGGCACGCTCGCGGTCCGGCGCGCCGTACTCCCTTATCGACCGATTTTTCATCTCCTAAGCTCTCATGACGAGATTGCTGATGCTATTTTACCGCCGAATTAAACACAACATCCAATCGCTCTGGACGATCTTGAATCTCAACACGCAGGGGTTCGAGCGATGGTATTTCATTCTCGTCGCCCTTGTGGCCACTATGGCGGTCAAAAGCTATTTCTCGAATATCGACCCATCGGCAAATTGGGTCGCAACCGGCGTAGTGGTGCTGCTCGTTTCAGCGCTGGCGTACAAATTGATCTCCCTGCTCCTCCGTCCGCAGCAGCTGCCGGCCGAGGTCAATGTCTTCGGCGAGAGGTACATGGTTTTCGCCGCAGATAATCGCGAGGTGAGGAAGGACGTCGAGGTGCTCAGCAGCACGGAGACCACGCCGGTCACCCCACGGCTGCGTGCCCTGCTCGCCGACAGCCGCCAAGCCGTCTGCTACGCCTTCTCCGGTGATGGACGCCAGAAGCAGAGCCCTGTGGGACTTGTGGTATGGTCAGCGACCGGTGCCCACGAGCCATCGATAACGATACATCACGTGTACGTTGAGGGCAGCGATACGCCCCTCGGCTTGCATAGGCAGATCGCCTTTCTTGTGCAATTTCTCGGCCCCGTTGAGCGGCTGTTGAGCAAGGCGGGCCCTGGGCTTTCACGGGGCGTGAGGCTGGAGTTCGCCAGCGACGCGCCTCACGCGGTCGAGTGGGCGATATTGCTGGGAGCGGAGAAAGGAGTGCCTGGAAGCTCCGCCTGGCGGCGCACTCTGCACATGCGGGATTTGCTGCTGCACATGCAGACCGAGAATACAATCTTGCGGCGCTTGCTGAGAATCTCGAGCGAGCCGCCGCCCGAATACCGGAATGACGCCACGAGCAACGTGCAGCTCTTGGAGCGCATTCGAGATTTGGTGGAGCGGGTGGCAACAAATTTCAAAAATAATACCGGGAGAGTGAAGTCATGGTATTGGCCGACTATCTTGCTCCTGCTCGGGGTGTTCTCGTGGCGATATTTCGAGAAGGCGAGCATTGAGGCAAGTCCGGCGGAGACGGCGCTTGGGCTCGCCCTTATTGGCCTTGTCCTGGGATGTATCGGAGTGATTGTCTTGTGGAGGGCGCCGACGTCTGGCGCATTGCAGGGCTTCAAGGAGCATTATTTCAGCAAGCGCATCGAGGATCAGGCAACGCTCACGAAAGTGAATGCCATGATCGAGCGCGTGTTCCAGAACGACGCCTTGAATCACGATGGGGTCGATAGAATATTCGAGCGGTGCGGCCTGCAGTCAATCGTGCTCTATGCTGCCACCGACGAGAGCAAGCCGCTGATGCTGGTCGGTTGCGCCTCCTGCTGGCCAGTCGCCGAGCGGGTCTACAAGGGAATGAGGGACGGATCGGTTCAGGAGGACCAGATCCTGCCGGACGACGTGTTCTCGGATCGGACGTTGATCAACGCTGACTACCTCTATGTGCCCGTAGTTGTCGTCGAGAAATTCGGGAGCTCCGTCGGGGGGCGCCGCGCGGTCGCGTTGATGATCGAGTTCCTGGCCTTCATTCGGCGCACGTACGTCACCCCAAACGGGCGGGAGCGCACGCTGTTCTTGATAGGTCACTCGGATCAGGGGGCGGATTGGGCAAATAGGCTGGGCATGGGAGAGCCGGTGGCCTACCCGCAGCACTTTGGAAAGCAGGACCCATTCTTCGAGCGGAGGCTCTCGAAGGAATCCGAGCTGGATCTGCTGCGTCTGGAGAACGAGCTGCTGCGCGACTATGCCGGTCTGGAGGCGCGGCGTTCGACCAGGAGGGGGTAAGCGGACTGGAGGCGGCTCATGCCCGTAAGCGCCCGCACCCCTCAGAACATCGCCGCGTGCACCCGATCCGGCGGATTGTGGCCGTCGAGGAAGGTCTTGATGTTGATGATGACCTTCTCGCCCATGTCGATGCGGCCCTCGATGGTGGCCGAGCCCATGTGGGGGAGCACCACCACGCGGTCGCTCGCGAGCAGCTTGGGGTTGATCGCCGGCTCGTTCTCGAACACGTCGAGGCCGGCGCCCGCGATCTGGCCGGCTTCCACCAGCCGCGCCAGCTCGTTCTCGTCGATCACCTCTCCGCGCGCGGTATTGACGACATAGGACGTCGGCTTCAGCAGCTTCAGCCGGCGCGCCGAGAGAAGATGATACGTCGCCGGCGTGTGCGGACAGTTGACGGAGACGATGTCCATGCGCACCAGCAT
>DATMZP010000293.1:0-2813 GCA_035573595.1 Hyphomicrobiaceae bacterium | reverse complement strand
TTCTGGATGCCGACAATGACTGCGGGGCCGCCCATGAAGCCGGCGTCGCCGCGCTTGACGCGCGCCGCGAAATCGACTTGTGCGACCTGCCGCAACAAAACGCTGTGGCCCTGTCGCGTGGCGACCACAAGGTTGCGCAGGTCGTCGAGGCGCGTCGTGAGACCGATGTTGCGGATCAGGTATTCGCGCGCGTGCTGGTCGATGAACCCGCCGCCGGTGTTCGCGCCGAAGCGGCGGATGGCGGTTTCGATGTCGGCGGCGGAGATGTCGAGCCGGCTCATCATCGCCGGGTCGGGCATGATCCGGTACTGGCGCACATCGCCGCCGATCGGGATGACCTGGGCCACTCCGGGAATGGTCAGGATCTGCGGGCGGATCGTGAAATCGGCGACCTCGCGCAGGTCCATGGGCGTCACCGTCTCGCCGGTGACGGCAATGAGCATGATCTCGCCCATGATGGAGGAGATCGGCCCCATTTCCGTGTGCACGCCTTGCGGCAAGCGACTCTGAACTGTCGCCAGCCGCTCCGCGACTTGCTGCCGGGCGCGGTAGATCTCGGTCTCCCATCCGAACTCGATGTACACGATCGACAGGCCCACATCCGAGGCCGAGCGGATGCGCACCACCCCGGGCATGCCGCCCATGGCGGCCTCGATGGGGTAGGAGACGAGCTGCTCCACCTCCTGCGGCGCCAGCCCTTCGGCCTCCGTCATCAGCACCACGGTGGGGCGGTTGAGGTCGGGAAACACATCGACGGGAAGCCGGGCGAGCACGAAGCTGCCGTAGATTACGACAACAAAGGCAGCCGCCAGAACCAGCAGCCGGCTTCTCAGGCTCGCGCTGACGAGAAGGTTGAACATGCCCGCCTCCCCTCAGCGCACCTGATTGAGCAGCGGCGCGTTGCGGACCACGATCCGCTCGCCTTCGGCGATACCCGCGGTGACGAGCACGTTGTCGGCGTCGAACGGCTCCACCCGGACCGGCCTGGGCACGAACACCTCCGGTTCCTTGTGGCTGAACACCACGGTCTGGCCGCTCGGCGCCTGGACGAGGGCGGAGCGCGGCAGCGCTATGCCGGTTGCCGGCTCGCCGGTGGTGGCGATCACGGTCACCGGCGCGCCGGCATTCAAGTGCGGGTGCGCGTCCAGGATCTGGAACTGGAGAAGCGAGTACTGCTGCTGCAGCGCCCGGCTGTGGCCGAGGAACCTGAGCTTGATGGCCACGCCGCTCCCGAGGCTGGCGGTGGCCTCATGGACCGCATCCGGGTCGATCTGGTCGAACACCAGCGCCTCCACCATCAGACTCGCCGGATCGATGATCTGGAACAGCTGGTCGCTCGGCGCCACCACCTGGCCTGCGACCACGCGGGTGGCCGCGATCACGCCCGTGACCGGCGCGCGCAGGTCCTCCGGACGCACCCGCGCCGCCAGCAGCTCCTGGCGCCGTTTCTCCAGGCCGTCGAGCTGGATGCGGGTGTCCTCCACGGCCGCCTTGGCCACGGCATTGCTGGCGAGCAGCTGCTCCTGGCGCGCCAGCTTGCGCCGGGCGAGCGCGATCTCCTGGTCGAGGGCGCCCAGCGTCTGCATCATGTCGGAGGAGTCGATGGAGGCGAAGGCCGCGGAGACGCGCCCCATCAGGTCGCCGGCCTTGACCTTGGTGCCAAGCGGCGGCACGCCCCCGTCCGGGGCCTCGTATCGGCCCTGGAGCGTGCTCTGGACCACGCCGCTGCGGTTCGGGTTGGGCACGATGCGGCCGTGGAACCGCACCGTCCGCGGCCGGCTCTCGACGGCGGCCACCCGCGTGCGGATCTCCAGGAGCCGCTGCGTCGGCTTGGGGACGAACAGGGTGCCGTCGGGCCGGCGATAAGGCGAGTTGCCGGTGCTGACGGAAAGGTCGGGCCCATGATCGTGGCCGTCGTGCGCCCAGGCCACGGCGGAGGCCAGGATCAGGCCCAGGATCGCCGCCGGCACGATCAGCAGCCGGCGCCGTCCCGAGAGCAGCGCTCCGCCGCCGGCAGCGGCGAGCAGCACGATGCCGGCGAAGGCGACACCCTTCCGGCCGCCGCCGCCCAGGCCTTCCATGAACTCGGCAACAGCATCCGCCAGACCCCGGCGGACCGCGCCGGCCTGGCCGCCGGTGGCGGGCACCGTCAGCGTGCCGACCAGCAGGTCCTGCATGCTCCCCTCGGAGAGCGCTATCAGCACCTCGTAGCTGCCGGGCTTGCGCAGAAGGGGTGCCGTCACCTCGTAGGTGGCCGATGTCTCCTGCAACTCCGCCTTGAACGGCTGGCCGTCGAGAGAAACCTCGAGGGCTGCGGCGGTTACCGGCGCGTTGTCGTCGGCCCGGTCGAGATAGAGGACCAGCACCTCGCCCTCGGCGATGCCGACCAGCTGGTAGCGCTCCGAGGTAGCCACGACGCGCGGCGAGCCCGGCATCGGCGCGGCGCGGG
Source organism: Hyphomicrobiaceae bacterium (assembly GCA_035573595.1). Classification (GTDB taxonomy): domain Bacteria; phylum Pseudomonadota; class Alphaproteobacteria; order Rhizobiales; family Hyphomicrobiaceae; genus AWTP1-13. Next base: position 364 of record DATMZP010000293.1, on the reverse strand, counting down.
GCGCCTCGCCGTGGTCGTGGCCTTCGTGGGCCGGCGTCGGAATGGCAGTGGCGGACCACACGGCGGCGGCTGCCAGGCCGGCAGCGGCAATCGCGCGGGTGTCGCGCGCCAGCAGGCGCCGGGCATGACGAAACATGGGAAGCCTTACGTTCCGACCGAGACAGAGGACCGAGGTGGGGCGCTTGCGGGCGCCCGGTGACGATCAGGCGGGGCGGAACGGTTTGGGCGGACGGTCGAGGCCGGCGGGGCCGGCGCCGTCGAAGGCCGTCGCCGAATGGATCAGCGGCGCATACAGGGCCGGATGGGGGACGAGAACGGACTGCGCAAGGATCGCCGGCCCGCCGTGGCACAGGGTGTCGCAGCA
>DATMZP010000292.1:0-2055 GCA_035573595.1 Hyphomicrobiaceae bacterium | reverse complement strand
CGTGGGCCTCGATCAGGCGCGGGTTGCGGACCACGCGGAGCTCGCAGTCGAGCCCGGCCGTCTGGGCGGCGATGACGGCATCGGACAGCCCGGCCCGCTCGCCCTTGGCGAGGATCAGTCGCACCGCGCAACCGGCCTCGGCGATCTCGCGGACGAGGGCCGCAACCGACTTGACCACGGGGCTCTGCGCCGAGCGGGCGATGATCAGGATCGCCCTCTCTGTGGGCTCCGCCGGCTGCAGATCGCCGCCCTGGGCCGGTCCGGCGAGGCCCTGCAGGCCCTTGGCCATGAAGGCACCGAGCCGCGCCTCCTTCTCGCCGCGTCGCGTCATGGTCATGCGAAATTGCTGCGAGAAGCGCATGGGAGCATCCTTGAAGGCCACCGGGACCATGAGCGGGACGGGAGAGCCGAGCGCTGTCGGTCGGACTATTTGGGCCTATTGCGGTTAAATAATGGTTTGTTCAGCATGCGCTGTGAACGGACTGCAGCGAGGGTTTTGCAGGGCACGCCTCGGGCCGTTGCCGCGGCGTGACACTCGGGCTGCCCGCAAGAGAAACCAACCGCCGCAGCAGGGGGTTAACCGCGACGCCCCGGCGCCGCCTGCATGCTCTGCGCGCGGACGGGAAAAATTCGTGCTCGCCAGGATTGACGGTGCAACGTTGAGGCCGGCAGCGGCGCCGCATGGCGCCGCCCGCATCGGAGCGCCACATGATCGCCCCAAAGGGCCCTGCGACCGAAGCTCCGCCCAGAAGCGCATTGGCCAGCCAGATGCGAGCTTCTCTGCCGGGTGCGGCTCCGGGCTGCGCTGGGCTAGGCGGCGGTTATGACGGCAGTCCGGGCGGCCGCGGCGGGCTCGTCTCGCTCCTGCGCGCCAGCCCGCCGCGGCGCCCTGAAGGCGAGGGCGTAGAGCGCCGGCAGGAACGTCAGCGTCAGGATGGTGGCGGCCACTAGGCCGCCCATCATGGCGATGGCCATGGGCGACCAGAACACCTCCTCGGCGAGCGGGATCATGGCGAGTCCGGCGGCGGCGGCCGTCAGCGCGATGGGGCGGAAGCGGCGTACCGCCGATTCCACGATGGCCGTGAAGGGGTCGCTGCCCGCCTTGATATCCTGCTCGATCTGGTCCACCAGGATCACGCTGTTGCGCATGACGATGCCGGCGAGCGCGATCACGCCCAGGATGGCGACGAACCCGAACGCGGCCTGGAAGATGAGCAGCGCGGCGGCGGCGCCGATGATGCCGAGCGGGCCGGTGGCCAGCACCAGCAGCGTCTTGCCGAAGTGCTGCAGCTGGACCATCAGCAGCACCAGCACGACCATCAGCATGATCGGCATCTTCTCGTTGATGGAGGTCTGGCTCTTCTCGGCCTCCTCCACCGCGCCCTGCAGCTCCATACGGTAGCCGGCGGGCAGCTCCGCCCGCAGGGGGCCGAGCTTTGCGAACACCGCGTTGGAGACGTCGTTGGACTGCAGGTGGTCGGGAATGGTGCCGCGCACGGTGATCGACGGCAGCCGGTCGCGGCGCCACTGGATGCCGGGCTCCAGCACCACCTTGATGTTGGCCACCTGGCGCAGCGGCACCGAGCCGCCGGCCGCAGTCTTCACGTAGACGTTGTCGAGCGCGGTCAGGGCACTACGCGCCTCGGACGGCTCGCGCAGCATCACCTTGATGGTCTCGTCGCCCTCGCGGAACTCGCCGATCTGAAAGCCGGCGAGGCTCCCCTGCAGCGAGCGCCGCACCGCCTGCGAGGTGACGCCCAGCATGCGGCTGCGGTCCTGGTCGATCTCAAGCTTGAGGCTCGGCACGGGTTCCAGCCAGTCGTTGTGCACGTTGCCGATCACGGGGTTGGCCCGCATGACATTCGCCACCTCGCCGGCGATGCGGCGCACCTCGGCGCGCTCGGGGCCGGTGACGCGCACCTGCACGGCCCAGCCGACCGGCGGGCCGTTGAACAGGCGCTCGGCCTTGGCGCGGATGTTGGGGAAATCCTGGGCCAGGATCTCGCGCACCCGCACCAGCGCCTGCTCGCGTGCCTCCAGCGATTTCGACATGAG
>DATMZP010000291.1:0-2050 GCA_035573595.1 Hyphomicrobiaceae bacterium | reverse complement strand
ATGAGCTTCTCAATAATTTCCGACTTAGCGTCGGGGGTGAGTTCACCCATGAGCTGGTCCACGCCCACCTCGCCCAAGTCGATAACGCCGTCTGGTCCCGGTTCGTGCGTCATGCCGTCAAGCTCCGCGCGTCGGATGAGCTTCTCAACAACTTCAGCCTTAGCGTCAACGGTGAGTTCGCCCACGAGCTTGTCCATGCCTACCTCACCAAGGCTGATGTGGCCCTTCGGGCGCGGCTGGTCGGGCATGGCGCTCCTCCTATCGCTCAAACGCCGACGCTACACCCGCGGGCACCGGCTGGCCATCGAAGATCCCCTTGAGCCCACTGTGCGCCCACGCCGAACCTTCGCTGATGTAGCCAGAGGTCGTATCGAAGGATTTGTGCCGCATATGCCGCTGGATGCGATGGGCTGGCACGTCGTGCTGCGCCGCCGTCGAGCCATAGCCTCTTCACAGAGAGTGGCCGCTGAACACCGCGGCCAGCTCGGCCGCGCCCTCCCTGGTCTCGCCGTCGAGCCGGGCGAACGCGCTGACCCGTTTTTTGATGATCCGCGGCACGCTGCACTCGGCGAGCCTGCCGGCGCAGACGGCGCCGTGCCGCGTGATGCCGCGGAAGACCGGGAAGCCGGGCTGCAGCCTGGCACGCTCCGCCCAAGCGCTGAGCGCATCGTAGGCGGCGCGCATGTCCTGCTTGGGAATGACAATCTCGACGGCCGTGTCCTGCGAGGTTTTGCTCGTGGCCAGCACGATCTTCACGCCATCCGGCGTCAATGCGACGTAGCCGCCTCCCGTGCCGAGCTGGAGCCAATCCAGCCCGACCAGCTCCGAGCGCCGGAGCGCACCGCCCCATCCCAGCGCCAGCAACGCGGCGTCGCGCGCCTCGGCGTTCACCGTCGGCCGGAGTCCGCCGATCATGCGCAGCAGCCGGTCGCGCAAGAGCGGCTCGGCCTTGCGTACGGGGCGCTTCCTTGCGACCGCACGGGCCACCCCGCGCCACGTCTCGGCGATGAGTGGGTCCTTGCGGTCGAAAGGCACCTTCGCCGCCCGGTGTACCGCGGTGATCGCCGCGAGGGCCTTGTCGAGGCTGCCGCGCGCCGGCACCGCGCCAGGCTCGGCATCGGGCATGGCATGCCGCGCTTTCCAGGCGAGCCAGGCCGCCACCGTCTCGGGCGAGGCCGGCAGCGACTGCCGTCCGTGCTGGCGGCACCACGCGTCGAAGTCCGTCCATGCCCGGTGGTAGGCGCGCCGCGTGCTGGCTGCTCGCGCCATGGTCTGGAAGGCCTTGGCGGTGGCGACGAGCTCCGCGGGCAGGGGCGTCTCCTCACCCGGCGCGATGATCTCGCCCTCGCGGTACTCCGCTACGGGCGTCAGCTCCCTGCTGTCCATGGTCTCCCTCCTGCGATGGGCGCGGGCAGCGTGTGCCTCGCGCCCAGGGTTGCCTATTGCGAGCGCTCGCCGCGATCAAGTCGGTCGAGCACCCCCTCCGGCTCTGTGCCCTTGGGTTCAGGTGCAGCCAGTAGGGCGACGCGCCTGCAGCCGTTGGCCAGCCGCCGGCGCTCGGCCGGGGAGAGCACGGCCATGTCGGCCTGGCCGACGGTGGCGAGCATGGCCTCCAGCCTGTCGACGTTGGTCACGGGCATGGCGCGGCGGTCTCCACCTCGTCGACAGCGGCCAGGAGCCGCTCGCAGTGGCTCGATATGACCTTGCGCCCGTGCGGCGACATCGACGCGACGTCTTCCTTGGTGAGTTGGGAGATGCCGAGGGCGGCCTTCGCCTTCCTTGCCTCGGGGCTGTCCTCCTCCTCGTCGGGGTCGTCATGCCCTTCGCCGCGGTACGCGGTGCTGAGTTTCTCGATCTGGTCGAGCACGGTGTCGACCATCGTGAACAGCGCGTGCTGATAGGCGGAGCTGTCGTGGCGCAGGTCCGAGAATATGCCGCTGCCGTGTCGGACGATCTTCAGCGCAACAGCGACGCCCTCCAGCTCGGTGAGCTCGCTTTCGATATCAACCGGGTCGGCGGGGTTGGGGTCGGCGGCGAGGCCGTTATTGAT
>DATMZP010000290.1:0-5244 GCA_035573595.1 Hyphomicrobiaceae bacterium | reverse complement strand
CGGCCAGCGGCTCGCCGTTCATGATGCGGGCGGCGATGCCGGCGATGGGGCGGCCGATCACCTTGGCCACGAACGGTACCGTGCGAGAGGCGCGCGGGTTGACCTCAAGCACGTAGACCTGGCCGTCCTTGACCGCATACTGCACGTTCATCAGGCCGACGACATCGAGCGCCAGCGCCAGGTCGCGCGTCTCACGCTCGATCTGGGCGATCGTCTCGGGAGGGAGCGAGCGCGTGGGCAGGGAGCAGGCGCTGTCGCCCGAATGGATGCCGGCCTCCTCGATGTGCTCCATGATGCCGGCGATGAAGGTGTCCTTGCCGTCGCACAGGCAGTCGACGTCCACCTCGACGGCGTCGCTCAGATAACGGTCGATGAGCAGCGGGCGATCCTCGGAGACCACCAGCTCCGAGGGGCGGTTGAGGATGGCCGCAAGCTTGGTGAGGTAGCGGTCGAGGTCGCCGGGCTCGGCCAGGATCTCCATGCCGCGTCCGCCCAGCACGTAGGAGGGGCGGATCAGCAGCGGGTAGCCCAGCTCGCGCGCGGTGGTGCGCGCCTCGCCGAAGGAGCGCGCGATGCCGCTGTCGGGCTGCTTGATGGCGAGCCGCGTGAGGAGGGCCTTGAAGCGGTCGCGGTCCTCGGCGAGGTCGATGGCCTCGGGGGAGGTGCCCAGGATCGGCACGCCGGCCGCCTCCAGCGGCTTGGCCAGCTTGAGCGGAGTCTGTCCGCCGAACTGGACGATCACGCCCTTGAGCCGGCCGTTCGACTGCTCCACGGCGATGATCTCCAGCACGTCCTCCGCCGTCAACGGCTCGAAGTAGAGGCGGTCGGAGGTGTCGTAGTCGGTCGAGACCGTCTCCGGGTTGCAGTTGATCATGATGGTCTCGACGCCGGCGTCGGAGAGCGAGAAGCAGGCGTGGCAGCAGCAATAGTCGAACTCGATGCCCTGGCCGATGCGATTGGGGCCGCCGCCCAGGATGATGGCCTTGTCGCGATCCGACGGCGCCGCCTCGCAGGCCGGTGGGCCGTCGAGGCCGCTCTCGTAGGTCGAGTACATATAGGCCGTGGGCGAGGCGAACTCGGCCGCGCAGGTATCGATGCGCTTGTAGACCGGGCGCACGCCCAGGGCATGCCGCCGCTCCCGCACCTCCGGCTCGGAAAGGCCGGCGAGCTTGGCGAGGCGCGCGTCGGAGAAGCCCATGGCCTTGAGCCCGCGCAGCTGCGTTGGCGTCTTCGGCAGGCCGTGCGCCCGCACCCTCGCCTCGGTGTCGACGATCTCCTGGATGCGCTCCAGGAACCAGCGGTCGATATGGCAGGAGGCGTAGATCTCCTCGTGGTCCACGCCGAGCCGCATGGCCTGCGCCACCTTGAGCAGCCGGTCGGGCGTCGGCACGCCGAGGGCGGCGCGCACGATGTTCTTGTCGTCGCCGGCGCCCAGCCCGTCGAAGGCCATGTCGTCGAGGCCAGTGAGGCCCGTCTCCAGGCTGCGCAGCGCCTTCTGCAGGCTCTCGGCGAAGGTGCGGCCGATGGCCATGGCCTCGCCCACCGACTTCATGGAGGTGGTGAGCAGCGGCTCGGCGCCGGGAAACTTCTCGAAGGCGAAGCGCGGGATCTTGGTGACGACGTAGTCGATGGTGGGCTCGAACGAGGCCGGCGTGGCGCCGCCGGTGATGTCGTTCTCGATCTCGTCGAGCGTGTAGCCGACGGCGAGCTTGGCGGCGACCTTGGCGATGGGAAAGCCGGTGGCCTTGGAGGCGAGCGCGGACGAGCGCGACACGCGCGGGTTCATCTCGATCACGACCAGGCGGCCGTCGTCGGGGTTGACGGCGAACTGCACGTTGGAGCCGCCGGTCTCCACCCCGATCTCGCGCAGCACCGCGATCGAGGCGTTGCGCATGATCTGGTATTCCTTGTCGGTGAGCGTCAGCGCCGGCGCGACGGTGATGCTGTCGCCGGTGTGCACGCCCATCGGGTCGACGTTCTCGATGGAGCAGACGATGATGCAGTTGTCCGCCTTGTCGCGGACCACCTCCATCTCGAACTCCTTCCAGCCGAGCACGCTCTCCTCGATCAGCACCTGGCGCGCGAACGAGGCGTCGAGACCGCCCTCGACGATGTCGATGAACTCCTGCCGGTTGTAGGCGATGCCGCCGCCGGTGCCGCCCAGCGTGAAGGAGGGGCGGATGATGGCGGGGAGGCCGACGTACTCCAGGGCGGCAATGGCCTCCTCGCGGTTGTGGGCGAGGCGGGACTTGGGGGTGGCGAGGCCGATGCGGGTCATGGCCTCGCGGAACAGCTCGCGGTCCTCGGCCTTGGCGATGGCCTCGGCGTTGGCGCCGATCATCTGCACGCCGTAGCGGCGGAGCACGCCCTGATTGGCCAGCGCCAGCGCGGTGTTGAGCGCGGTCTGCCCGCCCATGGTGGGGAGCAGGGCGTCCGGGCGCTCCTTGTCGATGATCCTGGCGACGATCTCCGGCGTGATCGGCTCCACATAGGTGGCGTCGGCCAGCTCCGGATCGGTCATGATGGTGGCCGGATTGGAGTTGACCAGGACGATGCGGTAGCCTTCGTCCTTCAGTGCCTTGCAGGCCTGGGTGCCGGAATAGTCGAACTCGCAGGCCTGGCCGATGACGATCGGGCCTGCTCCAATGATGAGGATGGATTGGATATCGGTGCGCTTGGGCATGAGGCCGCTTGATATTGCAAGGCAACACGAAAGGCTAGGGATCAGGTTCCGGGGACTAGGGATCAGGGGCTAGGGATCAGGGGGCCCCAATGCCCCATGCCCTGAAACCTAATCCCTAAAACCTACTTCTTGCGCAGAGCCTCGCAGGGGTCCGCCCTCTCCGCCCTGGGTGTAAAGATGACATGGTCGGCAGCCGGCCGGCCGTCGGGGCCACGCGGCACGTAATCGGCCGGCTCCGTCTGGCCGTCCTCGACTTCCATGAGGAGAACCGTCGTCACGGGCGTTTCCCGCGCGCGCTGGCGCAGGTGCCAGGGCACGCCGCGGTCGGCCCGCACGTGGCCATTGCCGGCGATCAGGATGGCGGAACCGTGGCGCTGCACCATGTCAAGCAGGACATCGGCCATGTGGGCGTCCCGGTATTGCTGGGCCACGGCCATGCCGCCCAGAGCCTGCGGCGGCATGGCGCCGCAGTGGCTCTCCTCCAGCTCGCGGAGCACGGCGTCGGCTAGGGGGGCTGGCAGCGGGCTGTCGAGCCCAAGCCGCGCCCGCTCCTCCGGTGCGATCTGCGACAGGCCACCGCGCACCACCGAACGCATGCGCGCCCGCGGCAGGTCGCCGGCGTAGATGGGCAGTCTGGCGGCCACGACGGCCTGAATGAGAGGGCGATATAGGTCGGCGGCGGGCCAACCGCTATCCTGCCATTTGAGCAGGTCGAACAGGGCATCTGCGGTCCGCGCGCCGGCATTGAGCCGCTCGAATCGGTCCACGGCCTCCTGCCTGTCGGTGTCGATCTGCTCGAACGCCACCGCCGGGCGCCACTGCGGGCGAGCCCTCATCGTCTCGGCGATCAGCCAGGCCCGTAACTGGTGGTGGGCCGGGTTGTCGTGCACCTCGCCGAGCAGGACGATGCCGTCCGGAAGCGGGAGGGGGTCGTCCGCCGGGTCGGACAGCTTACCGGGCACCACGTCGTACACCCGCCCCGCCAGCGGATGCCGCTTGTGCGCCTCCTGAGCCCACTCGCGCCATGCGGGCTCGCTCGCCGCGGCGCCGGCCGTTGCGCCGAGAAGGCAGGCGCAGACGGCGATCGCGCGCGTCGCGGCGGATATGTGGTCGGACAACATGGCGACGGCCCATCTGGTGGGTGGCTGCGGGGCTCAGGAGCGGACCACATCTTCCCTCGCCTTTTGTCAAGGGAAAGGCGACACCCGCGGAAGCGATTCCCCGTTCTGCGTCCGGTTGACGGCCCCGGCAGGGCGCCGAACAATGCGCCCTATGGGCAAGCAGGTCTTCGATCAGATCGTCATCGGCGCGGGCGGCATGGGCTCGGCGGCGATCTACGAGCTCGCCAGACGGGGCCAGCGCGTGCTGGGGCTGGAGCAGTTCGGCGTGCCGCACGAGCTGGGCTCCTCGGCCGGTGCCACCCGCATCTTCCGCTTCGCCTACTTCGAGCACCCGAGCTACGTGCCGCTGATGCGCCACTCGTTCGCGCGCTGGCGGGCGTTGGAGCATGACTTCGGCGAGCGGCTGCTGACCGTGACGGGCGGCCTCGATATCGGCCTGCCCGAGGGCCGCGTGGTGCGCGGGGCCAAGGAGGCGTGCCGGGAGCACGGCTTGACGCACGAGGTCCTGCGGTCGCCCGAGGTCGCCCGGCGCCATCCGGCGTGGCGCCTGCCGCCGGAGTTAGAGGCGGTGTATCAGCCCGAAGCCGGCTTCCTGCCCGCCGACCGCGCGATCCTGGCGCACGTGACGCTGGCACGCCGGCTCGGCGCCCAGGTGCGCGAGAACGAGCCGGTGCGGCGATGGACGGCAGTGCGCGACCGCGTGCAGGTGGAGACGGAGCGGAGCCGCTACGAGGCCGGCGCCCTCGTCGTTGCCGCGGGAGCATGGTCGGGCCGCGTTCTCGGCGAATATGGCTTCCAGAGGCTTGCGGTGCCCGAGCGGCAGGTGGTCGGCTGGTTCGAGACGGGCGGTGGACGCTTCGCGCCCGAGGCGTTTCCCGTGTTCATCCTCGACTGCCCGGAGAACGGTGTCTACTACGGCTTTCCGGAGCGTGGCCCCGGCGAAGGCTTCAAGGTCGGCCGCTTCCACCACCGTCGCGAGACTGTCGATCCCGATGCCGTCGACCGGCGCATCCTGCCGGAGGACGAGGCGGTGCTGAGGTGGATCGGCCGCTACCTCGCCGCGCCGAAGGGCGCGCCGGTGGGCTTCAAGACCTGCATGTTCGTGAACTCGCCGGACGAGCACTTCATCGTCGACCTCCTGCCCGGCCACGGCCACGTGGCCGTGGCCGCCGGCTTCTCCGGCCACGGCTACAAGTTCTGCTCCGGCATCGGCGAGATCCTGGCCGACCTCGCCATGCACGGGGCGACACCGCACGACACGGCTCTGTTCAGCCTCGCGCGGGATCGGGGTCAGACCCTGCGGGTCTGACCCCAGAACAAAGCCCGGCCAGTATCACGGTGCCTGTCTCTGCCTGTCGACGAGTGGCCGCTCCCGAAGCTCCGCCAACTTTGCAAAGGTGACGTGCGTCACATCGAGTTCTGATCGGGACCTGGCACCAC
>DATMZP010000289.1:0-13651 GCA_035573595.1 Hyphomicrobiaceae bacterium | reverse complement strand
AGGTTGAAGTTGCGGATCACCTCGCCGCCGAAGATGTAGAGCGCCAGCAGCACGGCGATCGCGGTGCAGCCCGTGAGGATGGTGCGCGACAACGTCTCGTTGATCGACAGGTCGAGCAGCGCGTTGAGCTCCATCTTCTTGTACTTGCGCAAATTCTCGCGGATGCGGTCGGACACCACCACGGTGTCGTTCACCGAATAGCCGAGAATGGTGAGCAGCGCCGCGACGATGGAGAGGTCGAACTCCAGCTGCAGGAACGAGAAGATTCCTGCCACCAGCAGCACGTCATGCGTCAGCGCCACGATGGCGCCGGCCGCGAACTGCCACTCGAAGCGCAGCCACACGTAGGCGCAGATGGCGAGGAGGCCGGCCACCACCGCCTTGAAGCCGGTCCAGCGCAGCTCGCCCGATACGGCGGGGCCGACCGACTCGAAGCGCCGCTGCTCGTACTGGGCGCCCAGGGCTTCCGTCACCTTGGCGATCGCGGCTTTCTGCTCCGCCTCGCCGCCCTTCTGCTGCTCGACGCGGATCAGCACGTCGGACGGGGTGCCGAAGCTCTGGATCTGCACCGAGCCGACGCCGAGCTGGTTCAGCTTCTCGCGCAGACCGGCGATGTCGGCGGCGCCGGTCTTGGACTGCACCTCGATCACCGAGCCGCCGGTGAAGTCCACACCATAGTTGAACCCGCGCTGCAAGATCACCGCCAGCGAGAGCGCCATGGCGATGAGCGAGAGCGCCAAGCACAGGCCCTTGTAGCGCATGAAGGGCAGGCGCAGGTCGTGGGGGAAGAAGTCGAAGCCCCGGAAGTTCGGAATGAAACGCATAGGGGTGTCTCCTGTCCTAGACCGGCAGTGCCAGGCGCGTGCCCTTGCCGCGCGGCTGGGCGTTGAGCCAGTAGTAGATGAGCAGCCGCACCACGGTGACGGAGGCGAAGATCGAGGTGCAGATGCCGATGGTGAGGGTCACGGCGAAGCCGCGAATCGGTCCGGCGCCGAGCCAGAACATCACGATGGCGCAGGCCAACGTGGTGAGCTGGGAGTCGGCGATGGTGACGAAGGCGCGGGTGAAGCCCGCGTCGATGGCCGCCACCGGCGACTTGCCGTTGCGCACCTCCTCACGGATACGCTCGTAGATCAGCACGTTGGCATCCACCGCCATGGCGATGCCGAGCACCAGGCCGGCGATGCCGGGCAAGGTGAGCGCCGAGCCGAACAGCGACATCAGCGCCACCGTCAGGGCGCCGTGCACGACGAGCCCGATGCAGGCGAAGATGCCGAACGTCCCATAGTAGAGGATGGTGAGCACGATGGTGGCGAGCCCGCCGATGACGCCCGCCAGCTTCCCGGCCTCGATGGAGTCGTTGCCGAGCGAAGGCCCCACCGTGCGCTTCTCGGCGATGGTGAGCTTCGCCGGCAGCGCGCCGGAACGGAGCTGGATCGCGAGCTTGGTGGAGGTCTCGGGCGTGAAGTTGCCCTCGATGTAGCCGCTGCCGCCCTCGATGGCCGAGCGGATCTCGGGGGCCGAGATCACCTTGTCGTCGAGCACGATGGCGAACGGCTTGCCGACGTGATCGCGGGTGAACTTGCCGAACTTGCGGGCGCCGGAGTTGTTGAAGCTCAAGTGGACGATGGGCTGTGTGGTCTGCGGATGGAAGCCGGGACCGGCGTCGCTCAGCTCGTCGCCACGCACCACGGGGGTCTCGCGCAGGAGGTACTCGCCCTCGCGCTTGTCGGCGCCCTGGTAGATCTTGAACCCGACCGGCACTCGGCCGGCCTTCGCCTCTGCCGGCGTCACCGAGGGGTGCACCTCGTGGAAGGAGAGGCGGGCAGTCTCGCCGATCAGCCGCTCCAGCTCTGCCGTGTCCTGCAGACCCGGCACCTGCACCAGGATGCGGCCCTCGCCTTCACGGACGATGTGCGGCTCCTTGGTGCCGACGGCATCGACGCGGCGGCGCACGGTCTCGATGGCGGCATCTACGGCGTTGCCGATGCGGTGCTTGAGGCCGGCCTCGGTGGGGGCGATGGTGAAGGTGTCGGCCCCCTCCTTCTGCACATCGATATCGGTGCCGGACCCGCCCATCAGCGGATTGCCGAGCGGCTGGATCATCTGGCGCAAGGCCTTGAGGGCCGCGTCGGCGTCCTCGGGCCGGGCGAGCCGCACCTGCACGGTCTGCCCCGAGATGCCGACCGCGCTCACGGCGATCTTGGCGTCGCGCAACCGTCGACGGGCGTCGTCGCGCAGGCTGTCCAGCCAGTCCTTGCGGACGTCGTCGAGCTCCATGGCGTAGAGCAGGTGCGCGCCGCCGCGCAGGTCGAGGCCAAGCGAGAGCTGCCCCTTGGGCAGCCAGCGGGGCCACTTGTCCAACGCCTGCTGGGACAGGAAGTTGGGCAGCACCATGAACAGCCCAACCAGACAGGTGATGATAATGGCGGCCTGTTTCCACCGCGGAAAGTTCAGCATGGCAGGAGACGTCTCCTCCGGAGCGGCCGTCCGACTCGGTCTGTCAGTGACGGCATGAAGTTGTGCCTACGCCCAATGCGCCCATCCGGCGCTGCGACTGAAGCGATTGCCTCGCTGTCGCATCGGCCGGCGAGCCGCGAAAGTCCTCCTCTGCAAGGCTCGATGGCCTCACCCGTCGGCACAGCCAGCCGGTCGGGGCAAGCCCAGGGAGCCTTCCGCCAGGAGGCGATTGCTCAGGCGTTGGGCGGGGCGCGGGTCAGCCCGGACCGGGGGGCATGGGCCTGGGGCAGCCCGGCCCTGTCGGGCGCCGGCGATGCAGCCTCGGGCCGCAGCACGGCCATCTCATACCGGGCAGGCGGGGCGTAGGCCTTGGCCTGGGCATCGCCGGAGGTGTCCGTGCGGAGATTGAGATCGCCGCCCTCGACCACGGCGGCGACGTTGGCCATCAAACCGTTGGCGGCGTGTGCCAGGGCGGCGCCGTTGCCGGCCCCGGAGCCGCCGACGCCCGCCCCGTTGACAGGCGCCGGCGCCGTCGGCCCCAGCGCGGCAGCCGCCAGCAGCGACAGCGCGGCGACGACGCGCTTCCAGAACAGCTTCAGGCTTTGTGGGGCCGTCAACATACGGTTCCGCTCTGCATGGGCCGATACATAGGGCCATGCGCGAATTTGAGCAACCAGACACGCCAAATTGGCAGGGCCAAGTTCGCAGGTTGGCCCGTCGAGCAGCCTGGCTTGAGCGCTGCTGCCGCGCCGTGCCAGACCTTACTAATCCGGCTGACCTCGGCTACCATAGGTCTCAAGACTCCGCCGAGCGAATGGAGATTGCCGCAGTGCAGGACGGGACTGGCGCAACGCCCGCCGACACCGCAGCGCCCCCGATCGACCCCGCCCTGTTCCGCCGGGTGATGGGCTCGTTCGCCAGCGGCGTCACGGTGGTCAGCACGGTGGCTGACGGCCAGGTGCGGGCCATGACAGTGAACGCCTTCATGTCGGGCTCGCTCGACCCGCCGCTGTGCGTCATCTCCATCCGCAAGAAGGCGCGCATGCACCCTCTGCTGATCGAGGCCGGGCATTTCGGGGTGAGCGTCCTGGCCAAGAACCAGGAGAGGCTCAGCTCGCACTTCGCCGGCGCGCCGGTGGCCGATCTCGCCCTGGAGTTCCTGTGGGCGGGGCGCACCCCACTGCTGGCCAACGCAGCGGCGGTCATCGCCTCCGATATCGCTACCCAGTACGACTGCGGCGACCACACCCTGTTCATCGGCGCCATCCGCTACTTGGCCGCCCACGGCCGCCCGCCGCTGCTGGTGCACCACGGCCGTTACGCCGGCGTCACCCACGCTACCGAGCCCGCGCCGGAGTGGGTGGTTGATTTCTGGTAGCGGTGTCACGGGGACTCATGGGGGCCGACTCGGAGCGGGGCCGAGTCGGAGGTCTGCAACCTCTACCTCCGCGCCGCCTGCCACCGGGCCTGCGCGCCCTCCTTGCTGGCCGTCCCCTCCATCGCGCCACCGCTGACCTGGCCGGTGTACTCCGTTCCCGCAGCGGTGAAGGCGATGCGATCGCCGTCGAGGCGGCCCTTGATCGGGGCAACGACGTTGCCGGTGACGAGCTTGCCGGTGAACGTCTGGTAGGTCTGGACCAGGCTCAGCTCGCTCTCGCCCAGCTGCCAGCTGCCGGCCACCTGCGCTGGCACGATCCACAGGTGGGCGCGGCAGAAGCTCTTGCAGCCCTCCGGGGCCTGCACGGTCTGGTCGGGCTCCCAGTCGCCCATGGTGAAGGTGTTGGAGACCACGCGCGTGCCGGGCTTCATCTTGAGGATGGTCGGGCGCAGTCGGATGTTCAGGTCGGTCAGCAGGAACAGGGTGAGGACAGTGGCCTGCGAAAAGTCGCTCTCGAAGATGTCGGCATTGGTGAAGGTGGCCGTGCCGGCCACACCGGCGGCCTCGGCGTTGCGCTTGGACAGCGCCACCATCTCCGGGTTGTACTCGATGCCGTGCGCTTTGATGCCCCGCGTGGCAGCGGTGATGACGGTGCGGCCGTCGCCGGAGCCCAGGTCGATAACGTAGTCGCCGGGGGCGGCATTGGCCATGTCCAGCATCTTGTCCACCAGGGTCTGGGCGGTGGGCACCCACACGACGTCCTTGCCGGCCTGGCCCACCTGCGGCGCGAATTCGCTGCCGGGCTGGGCGAAGGCCGCGCCGGCGGCGGTGACGGCGGCCAGATACAACACCGCGCGCAGGTGCGGCCGAAGCTGGAACGGGGTCATTGCGGCTCTCCGAGTGGTCAGAGATACGGCAGTCGGGCGTCGGCAGTCGGCAATCGGAAAACAGGAGGCGCCGTCAGGCGAGGAGTCCTTGCGATTGCCGACACCCGATGCCCGACTGCCGTCTTCTACTTCTGGCGAGGAGCCTCCTGCGCCATGCCGCCAGGCGAGCTGCGCACCGCCAGCAGGAGGTTGGATTCCTGGGGCCGCCAGCGGTAGCCCACCCCGAATTCCAGACGCGGCGGGTTGGATTTCCGGAACACGTCGTTCAGGCCTTTCTGGAACATGCCCGGAAACACGGCGATCGGCCCCAGATAGCGACCGTGTGGGTGCAGCTGCCAGTCGGCTGCCGTGAAATAGCGCACCGGAATGCCGGTGTCGTCCTGCACGACGGCGGCGCCGTGCTCCAGCAGATAGGCCCGCACGACAGCGAAGTTGTTGTTGTGGAGCAGGTACGACGCGCTCTTGATGAACACGTCGGCCTTGCCGAACTGCTCGCAGAACTTGAGGAAGCCGGAGCGCCTGACGCCAGCGTCCGACAGGTCGGTCTGGAAGTAGTAGATGGTCTGCACCTTGCCCTCGCGGCCCGTGAAGACGATCTTGACGCCCTGCGCGGCGTCGTTGGTGCCGGCGGCGACAACGGCGCCATCCTTGTCCACCGCGAACAGGCTCACGTCCTGGATGGTCTTCCCCGAGCGTGCGAGGAACAGGTAGAGGACGGGGAGCACGCCGTTCAGCTTGCTGCTGTGCAGGCTGCGCTGCATCTGGGCAGTGATGAAGAAGCTGTAGTTGAGCGCGGTGCCCACGGAGGCCCGCAGGCCGCCCAGCGCGCCCGACAGGGCCCTGCGCGGCACCGAGACGATGCTGGGAATGCCGCCGACCGGCTCCAGCCCGCTCATGACGTAGGTGGTGCGGTCCTGGAAGAAGGCGTCCACGTAGAGGTAATCCGGCCCGCTGAACATGTAGAGAACCGTGGGCTGGGGCGTCGTCAGGTTGGCCGCGGACCAGGCCCGGATCTTGGTGAGCCGCGTCTCCTCCAGCCGGGACCAGGCGGAGTCCAGCGACCTGGCGTGCTGCTGCCAGGACGGATCGCGGGCGAACGCGGCCAGCGGCGAGTCCGCCGACGGCTCCAGGCCGGCCAGGAAGCGCGCCACGTCGTTGGGCGTCTCGGTGGCCTTGGCGGCGCCAGGGAGGGCTTCTGGGGCCTTGGTCGTCTCAGTGGCGCGGGCCGGCGCCGGCACGGCCGCCGTCAGCAGGGAGAGGACCAGCGAGAGGATTCCAGCGGTCGCCAGTCTCCGGGTTGCACGCATGACTTCAAAACTCCTCGGAACGTTACCGCCCATGTCTGGCCGAGACGGCGTAGACGAGCAAGCCCGACAACATGATAGCCACGCCCGCCAGCGATTGAGCGGGCCTTTCCAGCACCAGGTTGACCATCATGAACAGCGACACGGCCAGGAACAGCAGCGGGGTAGCAGGATAACCCCAGACCTTGTACGGGCGGGGCAGTGCAGGCTGGGTGAAGCGAAGCACAATGACGCCCAATACCGTAAGAAACGACGAGATCGTTAAACTAAATTGTATGAACTCGACGATGGACTCGAAACTTTGCGTGAGGAGTAGCGCGCTGACCACAGCCACCTGGAACAGGATGGCGGTGGCCGGCACCCCCCCGCTGGTCTTGCGCGCGAACGCCGACAGCAATCGGAAATCCTCGCCCATGGTCATGGTGACGCGGGGCCCGAGCCACATCAAGGCGCTGATCGACGAGACCAGACCCACACAGATCACCGCATCGACGATACGCGCTCCGGTTGCGCCGAAAATGTGCAGGCCGGCGATGGCCGCCACCCGGATCTGGCCGGCCAGCTGGTCCATGGGCGTGGTGTAGAGGAACACTGCGTTAAGGCTGACGTAGAGCAGCGTCACCACGGCCACGGCAGCGATGACCGACAGGGGCACGGTGCGCTTGGGGTCCCGCACCTCGCCGACGATGTAGGTGACGGCGTTCCAGCCGGCGTAGGAGTACATTACGAAGGCCAGGCTGATGGCGAACGGCGGGCTGACGATCAAAGCCAGATCCCCTGCCTGCGGCGCGAACGACAGGGGTTGCGGCCGGCCATAGGCCACGGCGGCGACGATCAGGCCGACGATCAGAGCCACCTTGAAGAGCGTCGACACGTTCTGGAAGGCGCTGGCGCCCTCGGTGCCGCACAGGTGCACAAGCGTCACCGTCCACACCACCGCCAGCGCCACGGCCAGCTCGGGCGCGCCCGGCCAGGCGCCGCCGAGATAACCGCTGAACGCCATGGCGGCCAGCGCGGTGGGCGCCGAGAACCCGACCGTGGCCGACAGCCACCCGGCCAGGAACCCGACCGCCGGGTGGTAGATGCGCGATAGCAGGTTGTACTCGCCGCCGGAGCGGGGGAACGCCGCCGCCAGCTCGGCGTAGGAAAGCCCGCCGCACAGCGCGATGACACCGCCAAGCACCCACAGCATGATGAGGGCAAAGCCCGATGGCAGGTCCCGCACCTGGAAGCCCAGGCTGGTGAACACGCCGATGCCGATCATGTTGGCCACCGCCAGAGCGATGGCCGTGGTGGCCGTGACCGGCGCCCGGCCCGCGTCGGTGTCGGCAAGCGCAGCCTTGGCCGAGTTTTCCGTGGTCATGACCCCGCCTTTTGGACAACGTGCTACGGAGGCGGCACCGGATTGTTAACCGTGATGGCAGTATAGCCTGCCTCTGCGCCCCAGTTCACATCCACGCTTCGGACACGATTGGGGCCTAGTTGGGTCGAGGTCGGGCACAATCCTCGCGTGCAGCTGTTCGAGTCGGGGGCAGCCCCTCGCGACAACCTCCGCGAATTCCCTGACAGTAAATGCGAGGGGTGCGACCCGGTCGGAGTCGGTGGGAATTGCCAGGGTTCACGGGAAGAGACGGGGGTTTGCTCGCGTACGCCGTTGCAGCCACGCTGCTCTGCGTCGCGGGATCCCTCATGGCCGGCCTCATGGCCGAAGGCGCCGCGGGCGCCCAGGCGGATAGGAGCGCGGGCCATGGGGATCGTGCTGCCGCAGCCATCGGCAGCGTACCCGCCCCCCATCTCGTGCAGGTCCGCAGCGGACCGCTCCCACGTGCCCGCTCCAAGCTCGTGGAGTTCGAGACCGCCCCGTTTCCCTATGACGGCCTCGTACCGCGCACCAACAGGCCCTTCCTCGACGTCGTCGAGAACGGCCGGCGCGGCCACCGCACGGGGGGCGGCCACGTCTATTGGGCGGACGAGACCTACAGCGACCGCCAGGTCCTCCTCCATCTGCCGAAGGGCTTCGACGTCCGCCGGCCCAGCCTCCTCATCGTTTTCTTCCACGGCCACGGCGCCAAGCTCGCCGACGATGTCTACCTGCGCCAGCAGGTGCCGGCACAGCTCTCCTCCTCCGGCGTCAATGCCGCCCTGGTCGCGCCGCAGCTCGCCTTCAACGCAGCCGATTCGAGCGCCGGCAAGTTCTGGGAGCCGGGCGCCTTCGCCCGCTTCCTCGGCGAGGCCGCCCAGCACCTCGCCCGCCTGCACGGAGACCCGCGCTCGGTTCGATCGTTCGCCAGCATGCCCGTCGTGATCGTCGCCTACAGCGGCGGCTACGTGGCCACCGCCTGGAGCGTGCACCACGGCGGCCTCGGCAAGCGCCTGCAGGGGGTGGTGCTGTTCGACGCCCTCTACGGCGAGCTCGACACCTTCGCCGACTGGGTGACGAAGCAGAGCTCCGCGTTTTTCGTGAGCACCTACACGCGCTCCACGGAGACGCGCAACGTCCAGCTCCAGAAGGTGCTGGCCGAGCGCCACGTCCCCTTCACCACCGCGCTGGAGCCGAAGCTGCTGCCGGGCAACGTGGCGTTTTTGCCCGCCCCCAAGGACGCCGACCACCGCGGCTTCCTCACCTACGCCTGGGTCGATGACCCGCTCAGGGACCTGTTGGCCAGGCTCAGAGGCTACGCGCGGCGCTGACATCGCGCTGCGCCACCCCCAGCTTCCAGTCGGCGGGCTATGCGGACGCCGCGGGCGTGAGCGGGCGCGGCAGACCGACGGTGTCGGCGGCGGTCGGGAACAGCAGCCTCACGGTGGTTCCGGCGCCTTCCCGGCTCTCGATGCGCACCTCGCCGGCACTCTGCTGCACGAAGCCCAGGACCTGGCTCAGGCCGAGGCCACTGCCGCCCGGCCTGGTGGTGAAGAACGGCTCGAAGGCTCGCTCCAGCACCTCGCGCGGCATCCCCGAGCCCGTGTCCCTGACGGCGATCTCCGCCCAGGGCGGACTGGGCGATTGCAATGCCCGCCGGAACCGGCCTCGGCGGGGCGCCTGGGCCTCGCGCAGCGCGACGACGATCCGGCCACCGTCCGGCATGGCGTCCTTGCCGTTCAGCACGAGGTTCAGCAGCGCCGACTCCAGGTGGATCGGGTCGATCACGCACAGCAGCGGCCGACCGCTGTCGAGGTCGAGATCGAGCTCGACACGCGGACCCGCCGCCTGCCGCAGGATCGGCGCAAATCCGGACATGAGCGCGCCGAGATCTGTGGCGCGGGGGCTCAGCTCCTGACGGCGGGCGAACGCCAGCAGGCGGTCGATAATGTCGAAGGCGCTCTTGAGCGACCGGTCCGCGTCGTCCACCAGCGCCATGGCATCCTGCTGGGTCGCCAGCGACGGCCTGAGCAGCGTGAACGTGGTGCGGGCGATCTTGATGGTATTGCCGAGGTCGTGGGCAATGCCGCCAGCGATGCGCCCCATGATCTCAAGGCGGCGGGCCTGCGCCAGATGCGCCTGCTCCTTCAGCTGGCGACGGCGGGAGCTGACCCACATCAGGGTCAGCCCCGAGGCCAGCATCCAGACCAGAAGGGCGCTGCCCCCCACGACCACGGCATGCTCGAACCAGGCGTCGTAGACGGAGTCCTCGGACCAGCCCACCATCGCGATGAGGGCACCGCCGGCCAGCGTGCGATAGGCGACGATCCGGTTCGTCTGGTCGATCGGGCTCACGCTCCACGTCACGCCGCTGCCGTGAGTGACCGCCAGCTTCGAAATCGGGCTCTCGGCGTAGGACGGGCCGAGGGCCTCGTCATGATCGGGCATGCGGGCGAGCAGTGTGCCGTCCCTGAGGACCAGGGAGATCAGGTTGTCCTCGCCGATCTCCAGGTCCTCGTAAAACTGCCGGAAGTAGCCGGGCGCAACGGCGGCCAGGACCACGCCGCCGAAGCTGCCGTCGGAGTTGGCGATCCTGCGGCTGACGCTTACGAACCAGGCATCGAGGCGCCGGTTGTGCAGTGGCGGGCCAATATGCAGGCCGGCCCGCGGATCGTCCCGGTGGACCTGGAAGTACGGCCGGTTGGCGAAGCTGGCGCGCTCTGCGACCGGCTCGGCGGAACCTTGGGTGACAAATCCGTCCGGCCCGATCACGCACAGTGTCAGCACATAGGGAAGACCCTTGAGCCGCTCCTGCAGCGCAGCCCGGAAGGCGGGATCGTGAGGCGACAGGCCCGGCGCGACCTGCAGCGCGTCGCCGATGCCGATCAGGGTGAGGTCGATGGCCTGGATGGTGCGCTCGGTCTGCTCCGCGACGAGGCGGGCGAGACCGGCCACGGACCGCTCCGCAGTGCCTGTGGCCTGGCCGTAGCTGCGCCAGATCTCGGCCGCCGACACCAGCCCCACGACGATCCCGAGCCCGACGATCCGGCCGGCGTCGCGCAGCAGCCGTGTCGCTCTCTGCGTTGCCATGCCGATTTCCCCCGGCGCCCCGGCAGCCGCAATGCCGTGGACGCACGAATAATCAGCCTGACCGTCGAAGGCGCGGCAATCGCCCGAATATGAAACATATGCACTACAGTGTGCAACAAACAACCTGCACAGAGCATTCCTGGCGGCAAGGGGCGCCGATCGGCTCAGCCGTCGACCAGCTTGTTGCGAACGGCGTACCTGATAAGATCGGCGGTGGTCTTGAGGTTGAGCTTGCGCAGCGCGCTCGCGCGCGCGGCCTCCACCGTTTTTGCACTCACCCCCAGCAGGTCGGCCGCCTCCTTGCAGGTGCGCCCCTCGGCGATCAGCTGCACGACGGAGCTTTCGCGCATGGTGAGCGCGGAGGGCCGCGTGGCGCCGGACGCGGCGAGGTAGGAGGCGATCAGCGTCTCCGACACCTTGCCGGTGAAGAACGCCTTGTGCTGCGACAGGGCCTGCACCGCGGCGATGACGTAGTCGTCGGCATCCGATTTGAGCAGGAAGCCGCGCGCGCCGGCCTCCAGAGCGTGCAGGAGGATGTCGTCGCTGTTGTGCATGGTGAAGATGAGGATCTCGATGTCCGGCAGGTGGTGCTTGATCTGGCGCGCCGCCTCGATGCCGTTGAGGCGCGGCAGCCCGTAGTCGATGACCGCCACGTCGGGCTTGCAGCGGAAGGCGTTGGCGACGGCATCCTTGCCGTCGCACGCCTCGGCGACCACGCGCCATTGCGGTCGCATCTCAAGCAGGGTCCGCAGCCCACGGCGCACCACGTCGTGGTCGTCGGCAATCAGGATGGTGGTCATGAGTGGCCGTCACCGTTGGCAGCCGGACGTCGATCTGCGGACCCGTGAGACTGCACCTCGGGCTCTCGCAGACGGCACCGCACGCCGATACCGCGCATAAAGAGCAAGCTCGCCGACACATTGCAGCAAAGCGCAGCGCGCTGCGCAAGCCGCCCATGCACGACGCAGACGAATAGGCTCACAGAACCGCAAAATAGGGGTTCTCCTACTGTCGGCCGGCGGTTGCATGGCCGATACACCTTATTCCGACCTTCGCGCGAATGCCGTCCTCCGGGCCTTTTTTATCGTAACTAGTAGCAACGGAGCATGTCGATGGCCGTGGCGATGAAGTCGTGCGCTCTGGCGCGCGAGCCGCTCTATGTGCAGGTGTGCGAGCTTTTGATTCGCCAGATTGCGGACGGCGCATGGAAGCCCAACGCGGCGCTGCCCAACGAGATGGAGTTGGCCCGCGAGATGGGCGTGAGCGCCGGAACGGTGCGCAAGGCGCTGGAAAAGCTGGAGACCGACAGGCTGGTAGTGCGCCGCCAGGGGCGCGGCACCTTCGTCGTGGACCAGGCGGCGCCTGAGGCGGCCTCGCGCTTCGACCGCCTGCGCCGAAGCGACGGCGAGCCGCTCACGTGGTCGAGCAGGCTGCTCGACCACGGTGGCGGCGAGCCCACCCTGTCGGAACAGAGGATGCTGCAGATCGGCCCCGGGGAGCCGGTGGTGCGCAAACACCGCCTGCTCAGCGTGTCGGGTCGGCCGTTTGCAGTGGAAAGGGCCTGCCTCGCAGTGGCGCGGCTGCCAGGGCTGGACGCCGACGAGAGCAGGGTCGGCGACTGGAGCCTGGCCGCCCTGGCGCAGCGGCACGGCGTCCACCTCGCGCGCGCCCACGAGGAGGTGCGGCTGGTCGTGGCAGAGAGCGAAACGGCGGCACTCCTGGGCGTGGACGCGGAAACGAGGCTGATGTTGCTCGACCGCGTTATCCTGTCCATCGAGCAGGCCCCCATCGAGTGGCGCAGCGCCACCTGCCACGTGCGGGGGGAGTATTACCTGGCGGAGGTGGCGTAGGTTTGGTCAAGCCCGGCCCGAGCCGGGCGCAGACCGACACCGTCAGGGTATGCTATTGCGGCGGCAAGGGTGGGGCGCCACGTTGGAGGGAGAGCGCCGTGAGCGACGCGCTTCGCGCTGGCCGACCTACGGCGCGTGCCGGTCCACCAGCCGCACGATGTCCCGCATGATGGCGTTGAGGCGGAAGTCCTTCGGCGTGAAAACCGCAGCCACGCCGAGGCGCTTGAGGTCCTCCGCGTCGTCGGGCGGGATGATGCCGCCCACCACCACGGGCACGTCGTCGAGGCCGCTTTCGCGCATGCGCTCCATCACCTCGGCCACCAGCGAGGTGTGGCCGCCGGAGAGGATGGAGAGGCCGACGAGATGGACGGCCTCGTCGCCGGCGGTGCGCACGATCTGCGCCGGTGTCAGGCGGATGCCCTCGTAGACCACCTCCATGCCGCAATCGCGGGCGCGCACTGCGATCTGCTCGGCGCCGTTGGAGTGGCCATCGAGGCCGGGCTTGCCAACCAGCAGCTTGATGCGGCGGCCGAGGCGCCCCGATACGCGGTCCACCTCGGAGCGCACCTCGCCCAGGCTCTCCTCGGCGGCAGCGGCTGCGGCGCGGCCGACGCCGGTGGGCGCGCGGTACTCTCCGAAGACGGAACGCAGCGCGGCGCCCCACTCACCGGTGGTGACGCCCGCCTTGGCGCAGGCGATGGAGGGCTCCATGACGTCGCGGCCTTCCCTGGCGGCGGCCTCCAGCGCGGCCAGCGCCGCTCTCACTGCCGCGTCTTCGCGGCCGGCGCGCCAGGCGGCGAGACGCTCGATCTGCTCGTTCTCCACCGCGGCATGCACCGCCTCGATGGCGCCGGCACCGGCGGCCAGCGGCGACGGCTCGGTCTCGGCCCAGCGGTTGACGCCCACCAGCACCTGCTCGCCCGATTCGACCTTGCGCAGACGCTCCGTGTTGCTCTCCACCAGTGCGCGCTTCATCCAGTCTATGGCCGCAACCACGCCGCCGATGGCCTCGATGCGGGCCAGCTCCGCCCTCGCGGCCCCCTTCAGCTCATCGGCCTTGCGGCGCACCGCGGTAGAGCCCTCGAACAGATCGGGATACTCGAGCAGGTCCGTCTCGTACGCCAGAATCTGCTGCATGCGTATGGACCACTGCTGGTCCCAGGGCCGGGGCAGCCCCAGCGCCTCGTTCCAGGCGGGGAGCTGCACGGCGCGGGCGCGGGCACCCTTCGACAGGGTGACGGCCAGCATGCTCAGCAGGATGCGGTAGACGTTGTTCTCCGCCTGCGGCTCGGTGAGGCCCAGCGAATTGACCTGCACACCGT
>DATMZP010000288.1:0-5583 GCA_035573595.1 Hyphomicrobiaceae bacterium | reverse complement strand
GGAGGGATTGCGGCCACTGCTCCTGCGGCTGGCCGCCAGCTATTTCCTGACCGAGCGGGCGGGCGACGGGCGCCCGCTCGACTCTGTGGCACGCTTCCACCTGGGCAACGGCGCCCGGCTGGAGCGCATCAACTGGCTGGGGGACACCTCGCCCAAGGGCCTCAAGGAGGCGCACGGGCTGATGGTGAACTATCGCTACGAGCTGAAGGACATCGAGCGCAACCACGAGGCCTACGCCAATGAGGCACACGTGACCGCCTCCCGTCAGGTGCACGCCCTGCTAAAGCAGCGCGCCAAGCCGCGGGCCGAGCCTGCCGCCACCAAGCTCCTGCAGCGTCTGCGCCCTGCCAAGTCCGGTGCCGACCAGCCCGAGGGCAGCTGAAAGCGCGCCACGGCCCGGCCTGCGAGCGACCCGAGCCTATCCCGAGATCACCTCCACGCCCATCCGTGCCATGTGCGGCACGCGCTCGCCGGATTTGAGGGCCTTCTCAGGGTTGGAGGCGTTGCCTTCCAGCGCGCGCTTCTTGACGCCCTGGACGATGGCGGCAAGGCGGAAGAAGGAGAAGGCCAGGCAGAACTCCCAGTGCGGGATGCCGGCGAGGCCCATGCGCTCGCAGTACCTGGCAACGTATTCCTCCTCGGTTGGAATGCCGAGAGCCTTGCGATCGACGCCGGCGAGGCCGCGCATGGCCTCATGATTGGGAAAGCGCCACTGCATGCACTGGTAGGCCAGGTCCGAGAACGGGTGGCCGATGGTGGAAAGCTCCCAGTCGATGATGGCCAGCAGGCGCGAGCCGTCGGAGGCGAAAATCATGTTGTCGATGCGGTAGTCGCCGTGCACCAGGCCGGCGCGGCCGTCGTCCGGCGGCTCGTTCTTCTCGAGCCAGGAGATGAGCGTCTCCATGTCCTCGATGCGCTCGGTCTCGGACGCCCGGTACTGCTTGGTCCAGCGGTCGCGCTGGCGCGCGAAGTAGCTGCCGGCGCGGCCGAAGTCGCCCAAGCCGACCTTGGCAGTGTCCACCGCGTGGAGGGCGGCGAGCGCCCGATTCTGCTCGTCGTAGAGCCTGGCGCGCTGGGCGCCGGCGAGCTCGGGCAGCGCCGGGTCCCAGAACACGGTGCCCCGCACGAACTCCATGACATAGAAGACGGTGCCGATGACGGCATCGTCCTCGCACAGGTGCAGCATGCGCGGCACCGGCACGTCGGTGCCCTCCAGGGCCTTCGTGACCCGATATTCCCGGTCCACCTGGTGCGCCGATTTCAAGAGCGGGCCCGGCGGCTTCTTGCGCAGCACGTATTTGCCGCTGGGCGAGGTGAGGATGAAGGTTGGGTTCGATTGGCCGGTGGGGGTCTTCTGAGCCTCTATCGGCCCTTGGAATCCCGAGAGCCGGGCCTCGAGATACTTGGCGAGTGCGGCCGTATCGAGCTGTGCGACCTCATGGGCGAAAGTGCTCATGGCACAACCGCCGTGGAGCCGTAGGGTGCAATAAGCGGAGCGCATTGCACCGATTTGTGCGCATGAGCGGTGCAATGCGCCTTCGGCTTATTGCACCCTACGGATTGGCGCATCGTTCCCCCTCACATCTTCTGGTTCGTATACCGCTTCAGCTCCGCCCGCGCGACCTGGCGGCGATGCACCGCGTCGGGGCCGTCGGCCAGACGCAGCGTGCGCAGGCCGGTCCACATGCGGGCGAGCGGCACGTCCTGGGTCACGCCCATGGCGCCGTGCATCTGCACCGCCTCGTCCGTGATCTCCAGCGCGATCCTCGGCGCCACCACCTTGATCTGCGAGATCCACGGCGCCGCCTCGCGCGGGGAGGCGGTGTCCATCATGTAGGCGGCCTTGAGGCAGAGGAGACGGGCCATCTCGATCTTCATGCGGCTCTCGGCAATAATGTCGTAGTTGGCGCCGAGCTGGGCCAGCGGCTTGCCGAACGCCTCGCGGGTGAGCGAGCGCCGGCACATCAGCTCCAGCGCCCGCTCGGCCTGGCCGATGGCGCGCATGCAGTGGTGGATGCGTCCCGGCCCCAGCCGGCCCTGAGACACCTCAAAGCCGCGGCCGCGGCCCAGGATGAGATTGTCCTTCGGCACCCGCACGTCCTTGAAGCGCAGGTGCATATGGCCATGCGGGGCGTCGTCGCTGCCGTAGACGTGCATGGGGCGCACGATCTCCACGCCCTTGGTGCCGGCCGGCACCAGGATCTGCGAGTGGCGCTTGTGCTTCTCAGGCGCGTCCGGGTCGGTGCAGACCATGACGATGTAGATCCTGCAGCGCGGATCGCCGGCGCCGGAGGCGAACCACTTCTCGCCGTTCAGCACCCACTCGTCGCCGTCGGGCTTGGCCTCCATGATGAGGTTGGTGGCATCCGAGGAGGCCACCCCCGGCTCGGTCATGACGTAGGCCGAGCGGATCTTGCCCTCCAGCAGGGGTTTGAGCCACTGCTCCTTGTGGGCGGGCGAGCCGTACCGCTCCAGCACCTCCATGTTGCCGGTATCGGGGGCCGAGCAGTTGAAGGTCTCCGGGGCCAGGCGGGACCAGCCCAACTCCTCGGCCAGATAGGCGTATTCCACCGTGGTGAGCCCGTAGCCCTTGTCGGAGGCCGTCAGCCAGAAGTTCCACAGGCCCCGCTCGCGCGCCTTGGCCTTCAGGCCCTCCAGGATCTCGGTCTGGCGCTCGGTGTAGACGAACCGGTTGCCGGCCTTGCCGATCTCGGCCTCGTACTCCTCCTCCAGGGGCATGATCTCGTCGCGCACCATGGCGCGCACCTTCTCGACAAGCGGCTTTACCTTGGGCGTCATGCCGAGGTCCATTTGGGCGTCTCCGGGCCGGTTCGATGATTTGCCGGCAATTGAAGCATGCCCACCGGGCAGTGAGAAGGAGAAGCGGGCCGAGCCGGCAAGTGAGAAGGATTTGGCGCACGCTGCCGCATTGCGCCCTTGCGGGCGCAATGCAAATTCTATAGGCGCCTGCTCTGTAGGCGCTTGCTGGCGGGGCCGCTCTGGTATACGGTATACCAGGATAGCGGACCGCGTTGATTCCAGGGTGGAACAATGGCCATCGACACTTCGGGCGGACATTCCGCCATGGACTATCCCGAGCACCTGCGCACCTACTCGGGCTTTCTGCGCGCGACCATGATCCTGGTCGTGTTCGTGGTGGTGGTGCTGCTGTTCCTGCTCAGCCGGGTGCCCTGAACGGACGGCTTCGACAGGTCCACCGGCTGCTCTCGCCCGGACTGGGCGGATCGTGCGGCCCGCTAGCTGCTGGGGCGGAGCGTCAATGGTTACGATAGCGGTCACGGGAGAGCGAGACGGGGAGCCCCGGGTTGCCGTTTCGCCGGAGACGGTCAAAAAGCTGACCGGGCTGGGGTGCACGGTGCGCGTGCAGGCGGGCGCAGGGGCGCAGTCCCGCTTTGCCGACAGCCTGCTTGAGGCACAGGGGGCGAAGATCGCCGCCAGTGCCGCGGAGGCCCTCGACGGAGCCGACATCCTGCTCAAGGTGCGCCGTCCCTCGGCCGAGGAGGTCAAGGCGGCGAAGCCTGGCGCCATCGTGGCGGCCATGCTGGCGCCCTACGACGACCGCGCGGGGCTCGATGCGCTGGCGGCCACGGGTGCCTCGCTGATGGCCATGGAGTTCATGCCGCGCATCTCGCGCGCCCAGTCCATGGACGTGCTGTCGAGCCAGGCCAACCTCGCCGGCTACAAGGCGGTGGTGGATGCGGCCGCCCAATTCGGCCAGGCGCTGCCCATGATGATGACGGCGGCCGGCACGGTGCCGGCTGCGAAGGTGTTCATCATGGGCGTCGGCGTGGCCGGGCTGCAGGCGATCGCCACGGCGAGGCGTATGGGCGCCATTGTCTCGGCCACCGACGTGCGGCCCGCGACCAAGGAGCAGGTGGCCTCGCTGGGGGCCAAGTTCATCGCCGTGGAGGACGAGGAATTCCTGCAGGCCCAGACCGCGGCCGGCTACGCCAAGCCAATGTCGGCGGAGTATCAGAAGAAGCAGGCGGAGCTGATCGCCAGCCACATCAAGGGCCAGGACATCGTCATCACGACGGCGCTGATTCCGGGCCGCCCGGCGCCCAAGCTGGTGTCCAGGGCCATGATCGAGAGCATGAAGCCGGGCTCGGTGATCGTCGACCTGGCGGCCGAGCGCGGCGGCAATACGGACCTCACCCAGGCCGACAAGGCCATTGAGCACGGCGGCGTGCTGATCCTGGGGCCGACCAATCTGGCGGGCGAGGTGCCCGTCAACGCCTCCAGCCTCTACGCCAAGAACCTGTTGGCTTTCCTGGAGACCATGATCGACAAGAAGGAGAGGGCGTTGAAGGTCAACTGGGACGACGAGATCGTCAAGGGCACGCTGCTCGCCAAGGACGGCCGCATCGTGCACCCGGCGTTGCAGGGGAAGTGACATGAAGCGCACGACGGCCCTTCTCGCCGCGGTGGCATTTCCTCTCCCGGCCCTGGCAGCTGGTGGCGGGGATGTCAGCCCGTTCGTCTACCAGCTCATGGTGTTCGTGGTGGCCATCTTCGTGGGCTACTACGTGGTGTGGAGCGTGACGCCGGCGCTGCATACGCCGCTGATGTCGGTCACCAACGCCATCTCCTCAGTGATCGTGGTGGGGGCGCTGCTGGCGGCGGGCGTGGGCCTCGTCGCCGAGGGCAGCCTGCTCGCCAAGATCTTCGGCTTCCTCGCGCTCGTCATGGCGTCGGTGAACATCTTCGGCGGTTTCCTCGTCACCCAGCGCATGCTCGGCATGTACAAGAAGCGCGAGCCCAAGCGGTGAGAAGGGGGCATGCCAAAGGGGTCAGACCCCTGACGACATTCCTTCGTGCTTACCTCCAACGTGGAGGTCAGGGGTCTGACCCCTTTTCGCCAACTCCAACGTCGAGGTCAGGGGTCTGACCCCTTACGAGCCCATGTCCCCCAACGTCATCGCACTCCTCTATCTCGCCGCCGCCATCCTGTTCATCATGGCACTGCGCGGGCTGTCGAGCCCGGAGACCTCGCGCCGCGGCAATCTGCTCGGCATGGCCGGCATGACCATCGCCATCGCCACGACGCTGGCCCAGATCGGCGCGCCGGAATCGCCGCTGACGTGGCTGCTGATCGCGGGCGGCCTGGCCATCGGCGGCAGCATCGGCGCCGCCATCGCCCGCAAGGTCTCGATGACGTCCATGCCCGAGCTGGTGGCGGCGTTCCACTCGCTGGTCGGCATGGCAGCGGTGCTCGTGGCGGCGGGTGCGCTCTATGCGCCGGAGGCGTTCGGTATCGGCCACCCCGGCGCCATCGCCGGCGCCAGCCTGCTGGAGATGTCGCTGGGCGTCGCCATCGGCGCCATCACCTTCACGGGCTCGGTGATCGCCTTCGCCAAGCTCTCCGGGCGCATGTCGGGCAAGCCCATCATCCTGCCGGCACGACATCTCATCAACATCGCGCTGGCCGCGCTGACGGTGGCGCTGATCTACATGTTCTGCCAGTCGGGCGGCGTCCCCGTCCTGTTTTGGGCCATCACCGCCATCGCGCTGCTGTTCGGCATCCTGATCATCATCCCCATCGGCGGCGCCGACATGCCGGTG
>DATMZP010000287.1:0-2187 GCA_035573595.1 Hyphomicrobiaceae bacterium | reverse complement strand
ATCGGCTACGTCGGCGCGGCCTTGATCGAGCGGCGGCGCTGAGACAGGAGCACCCCCCGGCCCGCGACACGGCCGCGGCGGCATGGAGCGCGAGCGGTCTGCCCCGTTCTCTCCGAGCGCGCACCGGTCCAACGCCGCTTCGCGGCCTTGCACCCTACGCTTCCAGCAGCGCCCCGAGATCGCGCACGGTGCGATTGGGCGGCAGGTCGGGGTACTCGTCGGGCGCGCCGGTCCGGTTCACCCACACGCAGTGGAAGCCGAACGCCCTGGCGCCGGCGATATCCCAGCGATTGGAGGACTGGAAAGAGACCTCGGCGGGGTTGCCGCCGAACCGACCCGTGACGAGCTGGTAGACCTTCGGACTCGGCTTGAAGATACCGGCCGAGACCACCGAGATCACGGCGTCGAACACGCCGTCGAGCTTGGCCGCTCGCACCGCGTCGGTGAGCATGTCGGCGTCGCCGTTGGACAGGATCACCAGCCGGTCGCCACGCGCCTTGAGGGCGGCGAGCACACCGCGCACCTCGGGGTAGGGGTCCATGGCCCGGTAGGCCCTGAGCAGGTTGGCGCGCACGTCGGTGGAGATGCCGCCGCCGACCTCCTGGATGGCATGGTCGAGGCTCCTCTGCGCCAGCATCCAGAACATGGCCTGCTTGCCCGCCAGGCTGTACACCCAGGTGTACTCCAGGTGCTTGGCGCGCCAGATCAGCGACAGCTCCTTCCACTTCGGCCCGATCGAGTCCTTCTGCCGCTCCGCGGCGGCGTGGACGTCGAACAGCGTGCCGTACGCGTCGAAAACATAGAGCTGCATGAATGCCTATCTCCCCTTGCCGCGGATCAGGTGGATGATCCCCGAAAAGTCCATGCTTCCCTCGCCCCAGGCGTTGTGCATCGCATAGATCTGCGCCGCCGCCGCGCCAAGGGGCGTGGTGGCGCCCGCGGCCGACGCTGCCTCCTGGGCCAGCTTGAGGTCCTTGAGCATCAGGGCCGAGGCGAAGCCCGCCTTGTAGCCGTTGTTGGAGGGTGCGTTCGGCACCGGCCCCGGCACCGGGCAGTAGCTGGTGATGGCCCAGCACTGCCCGGACGAGGTGGAGGTCACGTCGTAGAGGGCCTGGTGCGAGAGGCCGAGCTTCTCGGCCATCACGAACGCCTCGCACACGCCGATCATGCTGACGGCGAGGATCATGTTGTTGCAGATCTTGGCCGCCTGCCCGGCCCCGGCGTCGCCGCAGTGGATGACACGCTTGCCCATGGCCTCCAGAACCGGCTTGGCCCTCTCGAAGGCCTCCCCGGCGCCACCGCACATGAAGGTGAGCGTTGCCGCCTCCGCGCCGCCTACGCCGCCCGAGACGGGGGCATCGAGCGAGAGCATCTGGGCGTCTGCGGCCAGCCGGTGCGCCGTCTTGGCGGAGGCCACGTCGATGGTGGAGGAATCGATGAAGAGTGTACCGGGCGTGGCGGCCTGCAGAACGCCGCCGCCCCAGACGGCGAGTGTGTCCTTGCCCGCCGGCAGCATGGTGAGGACCACGTCGACGCCCTTGGCGGCTTCGACGGCCGAGGGGGCCACGGCGACCCCGCGCGCTTCCGCCTTGGCGATGTTGTCGGCCACGAGGTCGAAGCCCTGGACCGCGTGGCCCGTCTTGACGAGGTTGCCGGCCATGGGCAGCCCCATGTTGCCGAGCCCGATGAAACCGATCCTGGCCATAACGTCCTCCCGCCTGGCGTGGGATCAGACCCTGCGGGCCTGACCCCATTCCGCAATCATTTCGCCAAGCATATCCCGTCTCGCACGACACCGCATAGGTTGGACGCTGGAGCCGCAGTCGGTACCTTGGGGTCAGACTCGCAGGAGCCCGCAGGGTCTGCCCCCTTCACCGTCCCGCAAACTTCGGCTGGCGCTTCGCCAGGAAGGCATCCAGACCCTCGCGGAAGTCGGCGCTGCCGTAGCAGAGCGCGATCAGGTCCTGGTCCTCGACGGCGGCGAATCTCTCACGCATGCGCCGTACCACCTCCTTGCCGGCCCGCATGGTGAGGGGGGCCTGGGTCGCCATCTGCTGCGCCAGCGCGCGGGCACGCGCCATCAGGGCGTCGGGGGTGTCCAGAAGCTCGCTGACAAGGCCGATGGCGAGCGCCTCCTCGGCCTCGATCAGGCGGGTGGTGAGCAGCATGTCCATGGCGCGGCCGACC
>DATMZP010000286.1:0-3969 GCA_035573595.1 Hyphomicrobiaceae bacterium | reverse complement strand
CATCGCCGCCTCCACGTCGAGCGCCAGGTCGGCCAGCACCTGGCTCATCAGCGGCTGTTCGACGAGATGCTTCTTGAACACGCTGCGGTGGCTGCAGTGGTGGATGGCGTTGGCCAGCGTCAGGCGCATCAGCCCGGCGGAGCCCACGGCGCAGTCGAGCCGCGTGCATGTCACCATCTCGATGATGGTGGGGACGCCACGACCCTCCTCACCGATCATCCAGGCATGCGCTCCCTGGAATTCCACCTCGGAGGACGCGTTGGAGCGATTGCCCAGCTTGTCCTTGAGACGCTGGAAGGCCAGCGCATTGACGCTGCCGTCGGGCAGGAAGCGCGGCATCAGGAAGCAGGAGAGTCCGCCCGGCGCCTGCGCCAGCGCCAGGAAGGCGTCGCACATGGGCGCCGACATGAACCACTTGTGCCCGGTGATGACGTACTCCGCACCCGGCCCGCCGGCTCCGGCAGCCGCCTCTGCCCGCGTGGTATTTGCCCTGACGTCGGTTCCGCCCTGTTTCTCCGTCATCCCCATGCCGATGGTCACGCCGCGCTTGGCGGAGGCAGGGTTGAAGCTCTTGTCGTAGTCCCGCGCCAGGATCTTGGGCACCCAGTGCTCGGCGATCCCGGGCTGCAGAAGCAGGGTCGGCACCGCGGCGTTGGTCATAGTGATGGGGCACTGGTGCCCGGCCTCCATCTGGGTCGCCATGTAACACCCGGCCGAGCGGGCCACGTTGGCGCCCGAGGCAGGCTTGGCGCCGGGCTCGCGCAGGTGCTCCCAGGCTGCACAGTGCAGGCCCTCCGCCATGCTGAGGCCCATGCATTCGTGATAGGCGGGGTGGAACTCCACCATGTCCAGCCGCCGGCCCTTGGTGTCGAAACTGCGGAGCTTCGGCGGGTTCTCGTTGGCCAGCCGGCCGCGCTCGAAGGCGGCGGCGCTGCCGCAGGCCGCCCCGAACGCTTCGAGGCGCTTTGCCGCAGCGCCGCCGCCTTCGCGGCTGACGGCCTCGGTGAGGGCGCGGTCGGTGCTGAACAGGTTGATGTCCTCGAACGACGGACTCTGGTTCAGGACCTCGTGGGTGGCGAACGCGCTCATCATCGGGCTCTCCTGGGGGCTCTCCTGTGGCACCGGCACCGGGTCAGACCCCGATCTTGCGTCTCTGGGTCGCGGGTTGGCAACAAGGCCGTCTCGCACGATGTCTTATAGACGTTTGTGCACATCTGCGTTTTGGGGCCGCTTGCCTATGGCACCGCAATGAGCGTATAGGACCGGCTTTAATGACCAGCACCTTGCCCCTCGCCTCCTTCACGCGCCGCCACCTCCTGACCTGCGAGGATCTGACGGCGGGCGAGATCGGGGCTTTGCTCGACCTCGCCGACACGGCCGCCGAGGTCAACCGCCAGATCAACAAGAAGCGCGACGCCCTGCGGGGGCGGACGCTGATCAACCTGTTCTTCGAGGCCTCCACGCGCACGCAAAGCTCGTTCGAGCTGGCGGGCAAGCGGCTGGGCGCCGACGTCATGAACATGAGCGTCTCCGCCTCCTCCATGCAGAAGGGCGAGACGCTGATCGACACGGCCATCACGCTCAACGCCATGCGCCCCGACATCCTGGTCGTGCGCCATTATGCAGCAGGCGCCGCGGAGCTGCTGGCGCAGAAGGTGGACTGCTCGGTGATCAACGCCGGCGACGGTGCGCACCAGCACCCCACGCAAGCGCTGCTCGATGCGCTCACGATCCGCCGCGCAAAGGGCCGCATCGGCGGGCTTTCCGTGGCCATCTGCGGCGACATCCTGCACTCGCGCGTGGCGCGCTCCAACATCAACGTGCTCAACATCATGGGCGCACGCGTGCGCGTCGTGGCCCCCTCCACGCTTCTGCCGCCCCAGGCCTGCCGCCTCGGCGTGGAGGTGTTCACCGACATGAACGAGGGTCTGGCGGACGCCGACATCATCATGATGCTCCGCCTGCAGCGGGAGCGCATGCAGGGGTCGTACGTTCCCTCCAGCCGCGAGTACTTCCACTTCTTCGGCCTCGACCAGGAGAAGCTGGCCCGCGCCAAGCCCGACGCGCTCATCATGCACCCAGGCCCCATGAACCGCGGCGTGGAGATCGCCTCGACCATCGCCGACCACTCCCGCAGCGTGATCCGCGACCAGGTGGAGATGGGCGTCGCGGTGCGAATGGCGGTGCTGGAGGCCATGGGGCGCCAGCTGCCCAACCGGTGAGGGGCCTCGCATGCGCAAGATCGGAACCGACCCGGAGGCCGTCACCTTCATCAATGCCCGCCTGATCGACCCGGCGTCCGGCCGGGACGAGCCCGGCGGCGTGCTGGTAAGGGACGGGACCATCGCCGACCTTGGCGGCCAGCTCAGGCGCAACGCGCCGGAGGCGACGCGGGTCATCGACTGCAAGGGCCACGTGCTCTGCCCCGGCCTCATCGACATGCAGGTGTTCACCGGCGAGCCCGGCCAGGAGCACCGCGAGACCCTCAAGACGGCGAGCCAGGCGGCGGCGGCCGGCGGCGTCACCACCATCGTGGTGATGCCGGATACCGAGCCCGTCATCGACCAGGTGGCGCTGGTCGATTACATCCAGCGGCGCGCCCGCGACAACGCGCTCGTCCGTGTCCACGTCATGGCGGCCATGACCAAGGGCCTCAAGGGCGAGGAGATGACCGAGATCGGCCTGCTGCAGCGGGCCGGGGCCATCGCCTTCACCAACGGCAAGGCGAGCGTGGCCAACACCCGGATCATGCGCAATGTCCTGCTCTACGCCAGGGACTTCGGCGCCCTCATCGTGCACCATACGGAGGACCCGCACCTCAGCGAGGGGGCGGTGATGAACTCGGGCGAGGTGGCGACCCGGCTGGGGCTTCCCGGTGTGGACAAGGCGGCCGAGACCATCGTCCTGGAGCGCGACGTGCGCCTCGTCCAACTCACCGGTGGCCGCTACCACGCCGCCCAGATCAGCTGCGCGGACAGCGTTGCCGTGGTGAAGGCCGCCAAGGCGCTCGGCCTGCCCGTGACCTGCGGCGTCTCCATAAGCCACCTTGCGCTCAACGAGAACGACATCGGCTCCTACCGCACCTATTTCCGCCTGCGGCCGCCGCTCAGGGCGGAGGACGACCGGGCGGCGATGGTGCGGGCATTGGCGGCGGGTGAGATCGACGTGATCGTGTCGAGCCACGACCCCCAGGACGTCGATACAAAGCGCCGGCCCTTCGCCGAGGCCTCCGACGGTGCCATCGGCCTGGAGACGCTGCTGGCCGCCGCACTCAGGCTCTATCACAACGGCGAGGTCGGCCTGCTGCCGCTGCTGCGGGCCATGACGGTGCACCCTGCCAAGCTGCTGGGGCTGCCGTCCGGCCGCCTCGAGAAAGGCGCGCCGGCCGACCTCATCCTGGTGGACCTGGACCAGCCGTGGGTGGTGGACAAGGCCGCGCTGCGGTCGCGCTCCAAGAACTCGCCCTTCGACGAGAGCCGGATGCAGGGCCGCGTGCTCCTGACCATGGTTGCGGGCGACCTCGCCTACGAATACTCTGGCGGTCGCGGCTGACCGGGGTCTGACCTTGGCCGGGCCGCATGTCGGGGGCGCATCTTTGCGCATTGTTCATGGGCCTGATCTTCACGACCTTCGGCCTTCTTGCACTGCTGGCCGGCTACCTGCTGGGCTCCATTCCCTTCGGCCTGGTGCTGACGAAGGCCGCCGGCGCGGGCGACGTGCGCCAGATCGGATCGGGCAACATCGGCGCCACCAACGTGCTGCGCACCGGCCGCAAGGGTCTCGCCGCTGCCACCCTGCTGCTCGACGCGCTCAAGGGCACCGTCGCAGTGCTGATCGTCTACGACATCTCCCTGAGGTTGGGCGCGCACATTCCCCACGCCCTCGAGTACAGCCGCATAGCCGGGCTGGGTGCGCTGCTAGGGCATATCTGGCCGATTTGGCTCCGCTTCCAGGGCGGCAAAGGCGTGG
>DATMZP010000285.1:0-6488 GCA_035573595.1 Hyphomicrobiaceae bacterium | reverse complement strand
CCGAGAAGCATCATCGACCGCATCTTCCAGCCGGATACCTTCAAGGAGGCCAGCTACTCGGCGCCGTTTGCGCGGGTCTCGTTCTACGGCAGCCAACCGCTCCGCCATCCGGGCGCGCACGTGCTCGGCACCGACATCCTGGGCCGCGACGTGGTCTACCGCGCCCTCAAGGGCGTGCGCGTCGCCCTGCTGATCGGCGTGTTCACCAGCCTGATTGTCATTCCGCTCGCCCTGCTGTTCGGCGTCACGGCCGGCTACTTCGGAAAGCGCATCGACGACGGGGTGTTCTTCGTCATGACGGTGCTGGCCTCGGTGCCGAGCCTGCTGCTGCTCATCGCCCTCATCACGGTGCTCGGCAAGGGCACGCTGCAGGTGTGCTTCGCGCTCGGCGTCACCAGCTGGGTCGGCTTCTGCCGCCTCGCACGCGGCGAGACGCTCAAGCTGCGCGAGACGGACTATGTGGCGGCCGCGCGGGCGCTGGGCGTGTCGGATCTCCGCATCGTGTGGCGCCACGTCCTCCCCAACCTCGCCCACCTCGTCATCATCACGTTCGCGCTCACCTTCACCAGCCTGGTGCTGACCGAGACCATTCTGTCGTATCTCGGCATCGGCATCGACGGCAGCTGGGGCCAGATGATCGATCAGGCGCGCAACGAGCTTTCCCGCACGCCCATCATCTGGTGGAACATCACCGCCGCCTCGGTCATGCTCTTCACCCTCGTGCTCGCCGTGAACACCATCGCCGACGCCATGCGAGACATCGCCGACCCGCGCACGCGCAGGGAGACATGATGAGCGCGCCCCTCCTGGCGATCGACCGTCTGGCCGTCTCGTTCCCTGCGGAAGGCGGGCGCACGCGGGTGGTGGACCGGGTGCAGCTCGCCATCGCGCCGGGCGAGACGCTGGCCCTGGTGGGCGAATCGGGCTGCGGCAAGTCGGTGACGGCGCTCGCTATCATGCGCCTCGTGCCCCGTCCCGGCCTGATCGAGCCCGACAGCCGCATCCGCTTCGACGGGCGCGACCTGCTCTCGCTGCCGGTGCCGGAGATGAGGGCGCTGCGCGGCGGCAAGATCGGCATGATCTTCCAGGAGCCGATGACGAGCCTCAACCCCGTCGCCACCGTCGGCCGCCAGGTGGAGGAGGCGATCCTGCTCCACGCCAGGGTCTCCGCCGCGGAGGCGCGGCGGCGGGCGATCGAGATGTTCGGCATGGTCGGCATCCCGGACCCGGAGATGCGCATCGACGCCTATCCGCACCAGCTCTCCGGCGGCCTCAAGCAGCGCGTGATGATCGCCATGGCCATGGTCATGCGCCCGCGTCTGCTGATCTGCGATGAGCCGACAACGGCCCTCGACGCCACCATCCGCGCCCAGATCCTGGAGCTGATCCGCAACCTGGCCGCCACCACCGGCACCGCGGTGCTTATCATCACCCACGACTTCGGCGTGGTGAACGTGGTGGCCGACCGGGTGGCCGTCATGTACGCCGGCCAGATCGTGGAGGAGGGCACGCGCGAGGAGCTCCTGGCACGGCCGCGGCACCCGTACACACAGGGGCTGCTGCGCTCCATCCCCCGGCCCGAGGCGCGCGGGTCCAGGCTTGAGGAGATCAAGGGCGTGGTGCCACGGCCCGGACAGTGGCCCGCCGCGTGCCGCTTCCATCCGCGCTGCCCGCACGCCTTCGACCGCTGCCGCCGCGAGACGCCCGGCCGCACGCGCGTGTCGCCGACGCAAGGCGCCTGGTGCCACCTCGTCGAGCAGGAGGCGCGCCCATGACCGCCCCAAGCGGCGGCGCGCTCCTGGAGGTGCGCGGCCTCAAGACCTGGTTCCCGATCCGCACCGGCGTCCTGCAGCGCCTCGCCGGCCACGTGAAGGCGGTGGACGGCGTGGACCTTGCCATCCGCTCCGGCGAGACCCTGGCGCTGGTGGGCGAGTCGGGCTGCGGCAAGACCACCGTGGGCCGCAGCATCCTGCGCCTCGTCGAGCCGACCGGCGGCAGCATCCGCTACGACGGCGTCGACCTTGCCGCGCTCGCCCCGGCCGAGTTCCATCCCTACCGGCGGCGCATGCAGATCGTCATGCAGGACCCCGGCTCCGCCCTCGACCCGCGCGCCACGGTGCGCGATTCCATCGCCGAGGGTATGGACGCCTTCGGCCTCGGCGCCGGCCCCGAGGAGCGGACCGCCCGCGTCGCCGACCTGATGCGCAAGGTGAGCCTCGATCCCGAGACCATGTGGCGCTATCCGCACGAATTCTCCGGCGGGCAGCGCCAGCGCATCTGCATCGCCCGCGCGCTGGCTGTGGAGCCCGCGCTCCTCATCTGCGACGAGGCCACCTCGGCGCTCGACGTCTCGATCCAGGCGCAGATCCTGAACCTGCTGGCCGACCTGCAGACAGATCGGAACCTCGCCTACCTCTTCATCACCCACGACCTGGCCGTGGTGCGCTACTTCGCCACCCGCGTCGCCGTCATGTATCTCTGCTGCATCGTCGAGGAGGGCCCCACGGAGCGCATCTTCACCGCACCCCGCCACCCCTACACCAAGGCGCTGCTGGCCTCCGTGCCCTCGCTCGATCCGGCGCGCCGCCTGATCAAGCCGGCCGCCCTCGGCGACGTTCCCTCACCTGCGAACCCGCCCCCCGGTTGCCATTATCACCCGCGCTGCGCGGTACGCTTGGCCGAATGCAGCCTGAAGGACCCGCCCGTCGTCCAATTCCCCGACGGCATGTCCCGCTGCGTGCTGGCCGCCATGGAGCCGGCGGCGCCTGAGCCGCCGCCGCAAGCGTGACGAGGCGCAGTACAAATGGGCATCTCGCCGCTACCGAGCTCCGGGCGGTCCTTGGCCAGAGCCGAGGGGCTCGATACGGCCCCTCAGAACATGTTGATCAGAACATAGAGGGCGACGCCGGCCATCACCGCGAGACCGATGCCCGTGAGGAAGCCGAGCACGTAGATGCCTCTGTGACCCCCGGACTCGGGCGGCACCGGCATGGGCATCGGGATCAGTGCCGCGGGGCCGCCCGACGGGAACGGCATCGGGTCGCCTTGCAGATTGCGCCGCGCCTGGCCGGCCGCAGAGCCGTAGCCCGACGGCTCGACCGGCTCCTGCAGACCTGGGGCGGTGTGCGCCAGCAGGCGCTTGAGGTTGTCGAGCG
This sequence comes from Hyphomicrobiaceae bacterium, assembly GCA_035573595.1. Classification (GTDB taxonomy): domain Bacteria; phylum Pseudomonadota; class Alphaproteobacteria; order Rhizobiales; family Hyphomicrobiaceae; genus AWTP1-13. Next base: position 3,333 of record DATMZP010000285.1, on the reverse strand, counting down.
CGTCGGCGGTGGCCTGCGCCTCCGCGTCGATCTTGGAGGCGGCGTCGAACATCGGGCGCGCCGCGGCCTCGACCGGCTCCGGGTAGGCCTGCTCCGGGTAGGTCGGCTCCGAGTCGGCCGGCATCACCAGCGGCTCGGGCACCTCCCGGTCGTTCGCAGGCTCGACCAGCCCGCGGAAGGACGGCGCGGCCATAGGCTCGCCATGGCGCGACAAGTGTGCCGGCTCCTCGGCCGGCTCGGAAAAAGCCGACCTGACCAGAGGCTCTAGGAACGGCGGAGGCCCGCTAGCGTCCTGGGGATCCGCGTCGTTCGGCAGCTCGGCAGGCTCTGGGTATGGCTCGCCGCCCGCGTCGCCGGGATGCCCCGCGAAGGGCGGCGGGGCCATCCGCCCCGAGAAGGGCGAGGCGCGTCCAATTTCCCCAAACGGCGGCTCGCCGACGTCCCGAGCGAGCGCATCCGGCCCCTCGGGCGCATCGGTCGTGCCCTGGAAAGAGGCGGGCTCCGCCGAGTGCGGCTCGTCAGGCCCGATCCCGTCCGCCTGGATGCCGTCGGCATCGGCCCCGTGCCCCGGGAACGGGGAAGGATCGCTGTATGAAGGATCGCTGCCGGCTTGCAGGACCGGGCGCGCAGGCGGCCGTTCCAGCATGGACATGTCGAGGTCCAACGTGGGTGCGTTCGGGGCCGGCGGCTCCTCAGCGGAGCCCGCGTCGTCAGCCTGGATCTCGTGCGCCTGCGGCTGGCCCGCGGCCGGGAGCGGGGCAATTTCGAGCGCGGCTCCAGCCGGCGGGCGGCTCTCGGACTCCTCCAAGGGAGGGCGCGCCGGCTGCCCCACCTCCAGCATGGACATGTCCAGCTCCGCCGTCGGTGCGGTCGGGGCAGGCGGCTCCTCGGACGACGGCGCGTCGTCAGGGCGCGGTCCGAGCCTGCCGAGCGAGTCGAACCTGCCGAGCGAGTCGAACAGGGACGAGATGCCCATCTGCGGGGCGGCCGCCGCCTCTGTCGTTGCATCGGGCGAAGTCTCGGCCGGGCTCGCCTCGGCTTTGTCGCTGACAGGCGGTTGCTGGACGGCGGCAGGCTCCGTCGGGAACGAATCGATGATGGCGTCGAGGGACTGCGCCACGCTGCCGAACGGCGCAGCCGGGGCATCTGCCTGGCGCTCGCCCCCCGCCCCCTCAGCAGGCGGCTCGCCGGCGGCCTCGACAGCAGCAGCTGGCGGCGAATCGGGAGGGCTCTCCCTGGCCTGCGGCGCTGCCGGAGGGCCTGCCAGCGAATCGAGCAGCGAGCCGTCGCCGAACATGTCGCGGCGGACTGAGGCAACCGCTTCCGCATCGCCCAGGCGCAGGCTGGCGCGTCGCGGCGCGTCGCTGGCCTCGTCCTCGGGATCCGTCGGCACTTGCGAATCCTGCATCGCGACTCTCAACGCTGCTCGCCACCCCGAAATGGGCCGCTGGATCGCCGGATCAGCCCTTGCCGGCGCCGGTGATGCGATCCAGCAGACTCATCCTGCGTCGCTCGCCGGCAGGTATCGTCGCCGTTTGGGGCATCTCTGCGGCTACGGCCGGGGCCAAGGGCGGCTGAGCGTCGCGGGCTCCACCCTCGCCGCCGTTGGTGGAGGCCTGCTCGACAGCGGCGGGCTCCTCCCCGACGGCCTGCGATGCCGCAGCCCCCACGGGCTCTGGCCTGCGGGTGGGTACCTGCTCCACGCGCTCCGCCACGCGGCGGCGCGGTCCGTCCCGCCCCCCATCCCGATCTGGCCGCCGCGCCTGTCCCGACGCCGGCACCGTGCCGGTGCCGATCCGGCGCATCTCCTCCATGAAATGCGCGGCCTGGTGTGCGAGTCGCTCGTTCGCCGCCGCCAGCTCGGCCCTGAGCTTGGCAATGGTGGCCGCCTGGCGCTCGGCCTGGGCCTCGGCCGAACCCGCCCGCGCCTTGAGCGCGAGCCGGCTGTTGCCGAGTCCCGTCCGGTCGTCCGGCTGCTCGAACACGGCGAGCGCCGCCTTGAGGCGCGCGACGTCGCCGGCCTGGTCCTCGATGCGCGCCTTCAGGATGCGCACCTCCTTCTCGCGGTCGCCCGCCGCCCGGTCGGAGTCCGCCGGCGCCCCGGTGCGCGCCAGCCGCAATGTCTGTTCCGCCTCCGACAGGCTCTCCCGCAGGCGGCCCATCTGGTCTGCCCGGCTCTCCGGACGCTCCGCCGAGGCCGCTCCCGGCACGCCGGCGCCGTTCGCGGACGCCGCCGCGGCCGCCGGGAAGCCTTCACCAAGCCGGCGCTGCAGACGGTCGATCAGCGCCGCCTGCTCGCGCGTCTTGGTGCGCAGCGCCTCGGCCTCGGCGCGCAGCGCCACCTCGCTCTCGGTCTCGGCGGGGCCGTCGGAGCGTCGCCGACGGCCGCCCTTGGCGGTCAGCGCGCTGTTCAGTCGCTCGATCTCGGCCGATCTCTGGGCGTTGATTGAGGACGCTTCCTCCAGCGCCGACCGCTGGCGCCTGGCGCCCTGGGCCAGCTCGGCAATCTCCTGGTCACGGGTGGACAGGAGCCGCTTGGCCTCGACCAGCCGCGCCTCCACCTTCGGCAGGCGGTCTGCCACCGTCTGCTCCAGCACCCGCCGCGCGTTCTGATTCTCGTCCAGCTCCGCCTTGATGGCGATCATGCCTGTCTCCAGGGCGGAGATGCTGGCATCGCGGCGGTTGATCTCGATCAGCTGGCGGGCGCGCTCCAGCTTGGCCTGCTCCACCTGCGTGTCCAGCTTATGAACCCGGATCGCGTAGGACGCGCGCAGGCGGTCAAGGTCGGCCTTGATCTCGGGCTCGCTCACCGGCAACGCCGCCTTCAGCCGCCTGGTGGTCAGACGCACCGCGCGCGACCAGAGGGCCGAGGCCAGCAGCAGGCCCAGCAGGCTCGCGGCCAGGAAGCCCAAGGCCACCAGCATGGCGGATTGAATAGAGATCACTGGCGCATCCTTGGCTTCAAGAGCAGCCGGTGTGGCGAGATCGTGGCGGCACGCCTGACGTGCGCGCGCGCCGGTTCCGCCGCCGGGCGTTGGTAGCACAAAACTGCGGCCGCAGGCTTCCCCCCTCTCGCCACAATATTCGGCTTTGGGCTAACCGCGGCGCTTAGAACGGGAACCACGTCGGCGACGGCGTGTATTTCAGGTATCCGATGTTGGCACCAAGGCGCAGCCCCACCCCGGTTCGGATCGGCGCCGTGACAATATCGCCACTCTTCTGGAATGTCAGGCCGACTCCGCCCACCACGTAGGCCGAGCCTTCCACGCCGCCGAAGCGCTGGTAGATGTCGGAAGGGTCACGCAGGTTGTAGACCAGCACCATGACCTTGGA
>DATMZP010000284.1:0-3485 GCA_035573595.1 Hyphomicrobiaceae bacterium | reverse complement strand
AGGCAGCACGTTCGGTGCTGCGGGCGTTTCGGCCATCTCCTGTGCGAGCAGCCTGATTTGGGCGAACGGCATGCCGCCTCCGCCGGGCCGCTCATCGGCGAGCGTCTGCAGCATCTGGAGCTCCTGGGAGAGCCGAGCATGATCCGAGTCCGCAAGATCGCCCATGCCAGCTACGAGACGCCGGATCTGGCCAGGCAGACTGAGTACTACACCGACATCCTCGGTCTGACGGCGGTCGCTAAGGACAAGGACGCCGTATGGCTGGCCGGCACCCTCGATCACCACTGCGTGGTCCTGCGCCGGGGCGCGGCCGCCCGCTGCGTGCGTCTCGGCTTCCAGATCGGCGCCGAGGAGGACCTCGACGCCTTCGAGCGCCAGATCGCCGGGCAGGGCGTCACGACCGCTCGCAAGCACGACCCCGAGCCCACCGTCGCCGACGCCATCGTGTTCGAGGACACCAAGGGCACCGTCATGGAGGTGTTCAGGCGGCCCGAGTTCTCTCCGCAGAGGTTCGCCACCAAGGGCGTCGTGCCGCATAAGCTAGGCCACGTCGCCTTCCACGTCGCCGACGTGCAGCACACCACCAAGTTCTACTGCGACGTGCTCGGCTTTCGCGTCTCCGACTGGATGGGCGATTTCTTCTCCTTCTTGCGCTGCGGCCCCGATCACCACACCGTCAACCTCATGCAGACCGGCTCCAACCGGCACTTCCACACCGCGTTCGAGCTGCGCGACTGGGCGCACCTGCAGACCGCCTGCGATTTCCTGAGCCTTAACGGCTACAAAACGCTGTGGGGGCCGGGCCGCCACGGCATCGGCCACAACCTGTTCGCCTACCACCGCAGCCCCAACGGCCTCATCACCGAGCTGTTTGCCGAGCTCGATCAGATGAAGGACGAGGCGCTCGGCTATTTCGAGCCGCGCCCGTGGCACCGCGACTCCCCGCAGCGCCCCAAGGTCTGGCAGCCCGACCCGTCGGCTTCCAACCTGTGGGGGCCGATGCCTCCCGAAGAGATGAGGCAGTGAGCCGCAGCGCATTGCCGGATTGAGCGTTCTCGACCAGATGCCAAGGGAGGGATCACCGTCGTTTGGCCCTGCGCGGAGGCGCGAACACAGGCAGACATGGCGCGCTCCCGCCAATCCGGATGGCGAGCCGCCTGGCAGACGCTCCGGCAGACGCTCCGGCAGTGGCTCCACCGATGCTTCAGGCGCTCAGGGTTGGGCTTATCTCCCCTGCAGGCCGGGCTTGCGCTCCCGACCGTACGAAAATTTTTACCCCCTCCCCGGAATTGGGGCTTTACACCACCCCCCTCAGGCCCTATCTCCCGCTTCCTAAATTGAACGGCGGCTTCTGCTGGTTCGAGCAGCGCCTGGTCCAACTTGACTGGTGGAGGTCCCATGAAATGCGCAGGTTTCCGTCTGCGAGTGCGCTGATCGGCGCCAACAAGCCCGACATCCCGGTGATCGGCCTGCGACCCCACGCGGCGGCGCGTGCGGCCCGCTGGTTCATCGACCACTTCCCGGGCGACGTGGCCTACGCCTACAAGGCCAACAGCTCGGTGTTTCTTCTCGGAGCCCTCTACGGCGCCGGCATCCGGCATTTCGACGTTGCCTCGCTGCCCGAGGTGGAGGACGCGGCGACGATCCCCGGCGCGCACCTGCACTTCATGCATCCCGTGAAGTCGCGCAACGCCATCCGCCGCGCCTTTTCCGAGTTCGGCGTCCGCAGCTTCGCTCTCGACAGCGAGGACGAGCTCAAGAAGATCCTCGACGAGACGGGCGGCTCGCGCGAGCTGACGCTCTGGGTGCGCGTGTCGGTCGCGGCCAAGAACAGCCGCATCCCGCTGGAGCGCAAGTTCGGCGTCTCCGGGGCCAAGGCCGTGCGCCTGCTGGTGAAGGCGCGCCAGGCCGCCAGGGAGCTCGGCATCACCTTCCACGTCGGCTCTCAGACCGAGACGCCGGAGGCGTTCGTGTCTGCACTGGAGGAGGTGGGCCGGCTGATCGCCAAGGCCGGCGTCATGCTCGACCGCCTCGACGTGGGCGGCGGCTTTCCGTCGGTCTACTCGGGCAGCGAGCCGGTGCCGCTGGCGGCCTTCATCCGCGCCATCGACGAGGGCGTGGAGCGGCTGCCCATCGGCGACCGCTGCCGGCTCATGTGCGAGCCGGGCCGCGCGCTGGTGGCGGAGGCCGAGTCGCTCATCGTGCGCGTGGACGCGCGCCGCGGCAACGAGCTTTACATCAACGACGGCGGCTACGGCACGCTGTTCGACGCGGCGCACCTGGGTTTCACCTACCCCGCGCAGCTGGTGAGCCGGCCGGTGGAGGCGCACGAGCCGCACGCCGACTTCTCCTTCTGGGGGCCGACCTGCGATACCATCGACTGCATGAAAGGGCCGTTCTCCCTGCCTGAGAAGACGAGGGAGGGCGACTACATCGAGATCGGCAACACCGGCGCCTACGGCCGGGCCATCGCGGGCCGGTTCAACGGCTACGGTGCCTTCGAGGAGGCGATCCTGCTCGACGAGCCGATGCTGAGCATGTACCCGAGCTGGCCGGCGCAGGCCGACCGCGAAGAGGCGCAGCAGGCGCACGCGTGAGCCTGAAGCTCGATTATCTGCCGGCCGAGGAGAGCTTCCTCGACCCTGTCCGCGCCGATGCCGGCGACCCGGCGTCGGCGCGCGCGGTCGTGATCCCGTTCGGGCTGGAGGCCTCGGTGAGCTACGGCGGTGGCACCGGGTCCGGGCCGGCGGCCATCCTGGCGGCCAGCCACCAGCTGGAGCTGTACGACGACGAGCTGGAGTGCGAGCCCTACCTGCGCTACGGCGTGGCTGCCGTCCGCGAGCCGGTCATCTCCAGGCCAGTGGAGGCGGCGCTCACCCAGCTGCAGAGCCTTGTGGAGGCCGTGCTGGATGCGGGCAAATTCCCGCTGGTGCTGGGGGGCGAGCATTCGCTGACGGTGGCGCCGGTGCGTGCCCTGGCGGCGCGCCACAAGGACCTGGCGGTCCTGCAACTCGACGCCCACGCCGACCTGCGCGACGGTTATCAGGGCGAGCGCTTCTCGCACGCCGCCGCCATGCGCCGCGTGCTCGACAGCCTCAATGTCTCGCTCGTGTCGGTGGGCATCCGCGCCATCTCCAGAGAAGAGGTGGAGTTCTACCAGGCCAATCGCGATCGCATCACGATCCACTGGGCCAAGGACCGGGCGCGCTGGAATCTCGACGCCATGCTGGCGCCGCTAAAGGGCCGGCCGGTGTATCTCACCTTCGATATCGATGCCCTGGACGCGTCGGTGATGCCGGCCACGGGAACGCCCACGCCCGGCGGCCTCAGCTATGGGGCGGCGCTGGAGATCGTGCGCCGTGCGTGCGGGGCGGGCAACGTCGTGGGGGCGGACCTGGTGGAACTGGCCCCCATCGAGGGCCTCCATGCCTGCGACTACACGGCCGCCGCCATCGCCTACAAGATGCTGTCCTACACGCTGGCCT
>DATMZP010000283.1:0-5193 GCA_035573595.1 Hyphomicrobiaceae bacterium | reverse complement strand
CCGACGGTCGGCACCGGCGCGCTGCTGGCCTTGCTCAGGGCGTCTGAGCCTGCCGGCCGCGGCGACGCGCTGATCGTGCTGGAGGAAGGCGTCGGCATCGTGCGCGTCGGCGTGCGGCTGCGGCCGGGTGCTGCGCCCTATGCAGAGTTCGACGCCCCGAAGCTGCCCACCGAGGACGGCACGCTGCCGCCGGCCGACCGTCTCGCCGCGGCCCTGGGGCTGATCCCGTCCGAGATCGGCTTCGAGAATCACCGCCCGACGCGGTACGGCGCCGGCAATGTTTTCGCCTTCGTGCCCGTCGCATCGCTCGACGCCATCGGCAAGGCGCGGGTGGCCACGACCCATTGGGACGGGGCGCTGCAGGGCCAGGGGGCGTTCCTCTACTGCCGCCAGGCGGTGCATACCACGTCGAGCTTCCACGCCCGCATGTTCGCCCCCGACCTCGGCATTCCCGAGGACCCGGCCACCGGCTCCGCGGCTGCCGCCTTTGCCGGCGTGGTGCACCGCTTCGACGCGCTCCCCGACGGGGCGCACAAGCGTGTCATCGAGCAGGGCTACGAGATGGGCCGGCCGAGCACCATCGCTCTCACGGTGGAGGTGGAGTACGGCAAGCTCGCGGCCGTCCGCATCGGCGGCCATGCCGTCCCGGTGGCGGAGGGGAAGATCGAGGTGTAGCCGCCCAGCCCCCGCGCGGGCTGTCTCAGCGCGGTGGCCGCGACCTCGGCAGCGTCAGCGCGAAGACGGCGCCCCGTGAGCCCGGCAACAGCTCGATCGTGCCCTCCTGTGCCTCGATCAGGGAGCGCGCGATCCGCAGACCGAGGCCGGTGCCGCCGCGCTCGCGGCGGGTGGTGAAGAACGGTTCGAAGATGCGGGCCCGGTTGCCCTCCGTGATGCCGCGGCCGTTGTCCTTGAAGGCGATCCTGGCCGCCGTCTCGGTCGCCTCGAGGTGCACCTCGATGGCGGCGGCCTCCGCCTCCATCGAGTTCTGGATCAGGTTGGTCGCGACGATCTCGAAGCTCTCGGCGGAAATGCAGGTTTCAAGCCGCTCCTCGCCCGTCCGCGTAATGGCGAGGCCGTTGCCGGCGTGACGCCGCGCCAGCCGGTCGACGGCGGCGGCGATGTCGATGGACGTATCGGCCCGGGGCACGTTCTCGGCATGCGCCAGCTCGATCAGGCGGCTCACCAGCAGACGCAGGCGGTCGGTGTCGGCGACGATGTTGGCGAGGAAGCGGCAGCGATCGGCCTCGCTCATCGTTGCGAGATGCTCCTGCAGCAGCTCGGCCGAGCCGCGGATGGCGGCGAGCGGGCCTTTCAGCTCGTGCGAGACGTGGGCGGCGAAGTCGCGGATGTACTGCGAGCGCCCGTCGAGAGCTCTTGCCATGTCGAGGAAGCTGCGGCCCAGCGCCGCCAGCTCGTGCGTGCCGTAGTGATCGAGCGGCACCAGCGCCGCGCGATTGCCGCGGCCCAGCTCGGCCGCCTGCGCCGCCAGCCGGTTGATGGGCCGTACCAGGGTTCGCGTCGTCACCCAGCCGAGCAGCAGGGTGAGGCCGAGAATGGTGAGCCCTGCCAGCAGGAAGCGGTCGCGCGTGGCGTACATGTGGCGCAGGATGTTGTTGGGCGTCCGCGACAGGTAGACGATGCCGAGCAGCCGATCGCCCCGCACCACCGGGAACGCCGAGAAGATCCGCACGCCCGTGCCGCGGCTGAGCGAGGCCAGCGGCGGCGTCGGGCTGTCCGGCGCCCGCTGGCGCAGCGCGCTGGCGTAGCGGCCCTGCATCGCCTCGGCCACCTCCTCGACGTGGGCCAGCGACTGGCCGAGCTCGTCGCGGCCGCCGATCACCACGCCGCGGTGGTCGAGCACGCGCAGACCGGCAAGCGTGGTCCTCTGCGCGTCGAGGAACAGGGCCGCGATCTCCGCGCCGATCCGCAGCATGGCGGGGCTCGCCGGCTCCGCGGCCGCGAGGGCAAGGGGCCGGCGCGACCGGGTGGCGTGGGTGGCGAGGTCGATCAGCGGCTCGGCCGGAGTCTCCTGGTCGGCCTGGCTCCTCGTGTAGCGAGACGGCACGCTCCGCTGGGCGACCGGGGCACCATAGTCGCCCAGCTCCGCGGCCGATGCCGTCACGGCCCGATCGAGCAATGCGGCGAGCACAGCCGCCTGGGCGATCAGCTCTGCCTCCGTCTCGCGCACCAGCTGGTTCTCGTAGATGCGGAAGAACACCACGCTGCCCAGCGGCAGCACCAGCACCGTCAGGGTCACCACCAGGAGCACGGTGCGGACGCTGGGGCGATATTTGCCCCGCATGGAGCCCAGCCGCCCGCGCGCACGGCTGGCCAAGGCTGCGCTGGGCGGATCGGCGGCACCGCTAGCGGCAGGGGCCAAGCTTGTATCCCACGCCATGGAGCGTCTCGATGATGCACTGGCAGCCCGCCGCCTCGAACTTGGAGCGGATGTGCCGGATGTGGCTGTCGACGGTGCGGTCGGAGACCTGGCCGTTGGCGGCGTAGACGTTGCCGATCAGGCTGTTGCGGTCGCGCACGTGCTGGGGCCGGCGCAGGAGCTCCTTGAGCAGCGCGAACTCGGTGGCCGTGAGGGAAACCGGCCGCCCCGCGTAGCTTGCCGCGTGCTGCGCCGGATCGAGGCGGAGGAGGCCGTGCTCCAGCGCGCTGGCCCCTGCCGCGGCCGGCTCCGGCGGTCTCAGGCGCTTCAGGATCACCTTGACGCGCGCCACCAGCTCGCGCGGACTGAAGGGCTTCGCCACATAGTCGTCGCCGCCGATCTCCAGGCCGAGGATGCGGTCCACCTCCGAGTCGTGCGAGGACAGGAAGAGGATCGGCACGTCGGACGACTTGCGGATCTCCCGGCACACGCCGAGACCGTCCAATTCGGGAAGGCCCACGTCGAGGACGATGAGATCGGCGTTGCGCTCGCCGAAGGCGCTGAGCGCCGCCTTGCCGTCGCCGGCCTCGACGATGGCGAACCCGGACTTGTCCAGCGCGAAGCGCACAACCTCCCGGATGTGCGGGTCGTCATCGACGACCAGGACGGTGGCTGCCATGCGCTCCCCTCACCGCATGCATTGGCATCGCTCTTCTAGGATCGGCACAAGGCCGAATTAGGGACCAGGTTTCAGGGATTAGGTTTCAGGGGGTGCACCTCTTTGAGACCTAATCCCTAATCCCTGAAACCTAAAGGGACACCCGGGCGGGGGAGCATCGCCCGGGTGTCGTGGCGGGTGAAGCGGGGGGTCTTCACGCCGCCATACGGGAGAGCCGACGCATCCGCCACAGCAGGAGGAGCGCGACGAGGGCAAGTCCGGCGAGCTGCCCCGGCTCCGGTGCGGCGCCGCCGGAGAAGGCGGGCTGGCTGGAGGGCACCACCGGGGCGCGGGCCTCGATCAGCTGGCCGCCCGCCGCCGGAGCGGCCGGGACGATCCGGCTGCCGCCGAGCCCGGGCTGGCGCGCCGCGTTGGGATAGGCGGAAGGCTTCACGCCCTCGACCATGGGCAGCGGCACGTCGGCGTTGCGGTTGGAGGCCGGGTCGGCGTTGACCCTGCGCTCGGAGACGGCGACGAACGAGGTCCACTGGGTCACGAGCGCGTATTTCAGGCCGAGGTCGGTTACGGCCGCTTTCACCGCGGTATCCGCCAGCCCCGAGGTGCGCAAGGCGGGCGGCACCATCAGCTCGTGCATGTGGTCGGAGATGCGCGAGCGCGCCCAGATGAGCGGGATGGCCTCGGTGGCGGTGCCCGTGGCCCCGGCCGGCACGGCGATCTGGAGGGGCAGCAGCGCCGGCCGTCCGTTAACCTTGCCGGAGACCTTGACGAGGTGCGTGCCGGCGGTCTCGAAGCGGCCCTGGATGCGGATCGAGTCGCCCTCGAACAGGTCGGGGATGAGGGCGGGCGTCACGTCCTGCGGCTTGAGGCTGCCCCAGTCGATCTGGATGTCGGTGAGCACCGGGGTCTTGAGCCGGCTGGCGAACTGGATCGCCGCCTCGTGGCTCTTCTCGGTCGGGTCGATGACGCGCGACAGGCCGCGGCCGTGGCGGGCCATCTCCTCGATCAGGTAGCGATTGACGGCCGAGCCGATACCGAAGGCGTAGAGCCGGCCCTGGCCGACGCTGGCCGCCACCATCCGCAGGATCTCCGGCTCGTTGCCGACGTAGCCGTCGGACAGGAACACGACGATGCGCAGCGTGCCGGGGCTCTGCGCCACGCCGTAGGCCTGGCGCAGGCCGGCCAGCACCTCGGTGCCGCCGTCGGCGGAGAGGCTGTCCACATAGGTCAGGCCGGCCCTGAGGTTGGCCGGTGTGGCCGGCACCGGACCGGAGGCGAACTCCCTGGCATTGTTGGAGAAGCGGATGACGCGGAAGTAGTCGGCCGGCCGCAGCGCCCGCAGAGCGTGGCGCATGAAGGTCTTGCTGGCCTCGATGGGCAGGCCCGACATGGAGCCGGAGGTGTCGAGCACAAACACCATCTCGCGCGGTGTGATGTCCGCGTCGGCCGGCGCCTGCGGCGGCTCGATGAGGAGCGAGAAGGTGCCGCCGCGCGCGTCGCGGTGCGCCAGCAGCCCGGCCTGCGGGGCGCTGCCCGACAGGGCGTAACGCAGGATGAAGTCGCGATTGTCCACCGTGCGACCCTCGGCCAGCGTGATGGTCTTGGCCGTGGCGTCGCCCGTCGTGGAGAGCGCGTGCGTCTTGCTCATCACGCCGGCGATGGGCATGCCGGAGGCGAGGTTGACGCGGATGAACACACGGTCCGTATCGATCGTGGCCGGGATGGTGAGCCCTGCCACCTCGGGATAGCTCGGGACGGGGCCGAGCTGCCACACGCCCGCGATAGGCGGCGCGGCGGCGCCCGGCGCGTCGATACGCGGCGCGGCGTTGTCGGCGGCGGGGTTGTCCCGTGGCGCGGTGGTCGGAAGGAGCGCCACCACCTGCGGGCGGTTGGTCTGGTCGAGGGGGATATAGCGTGGGCCGACCACCAGCGGCACCACCAGCTCGTAGCCGCCGTCGATGCGGGGCACGGTCTGCGTGTACTTGAGGGTGACCTTGATCGGGTCGCCGGGCATCAGGTTGGCGATCTCCTGGGTGAACATGTTGGGGCGGTGCTGCTCCAGGAGGGCGGCCGCCTTGCCCTCGCGCTTGCCTTGCTCGAACGCCTGGCGCGCCTCCTCGCGCTCGCGGATTCTGGCCTG
>DATMZP010000282.1:0-4403 GCA_035573595.1 Hyphomicrobiaceae bacterium | reverse complement strand
AGGAATTGAAAACCGCGCACCGAATGCTTGCAGCAGGCTGGCTTCCGGAAGGCCGCCCCCTCGCAAATGCTTCGGTCTGACCGTCGCTGTCGGCCCAGCAGTGCCTAGCCCGCCGATTGCCGCTCGATCTCCTGCCCCTCGCCGGAGGTGGTGATGTCGGGCAGATTGTCGAGGCAGGCGTCCCAGAGCTTGTCGATGTGGAGGGCGGCCTCGTGCGGGGGCAGGGTTTCAAGAGTGCCGTCGGGAAGCTCGGTGACGACGCCTTCCTGCTTCAGGCGCGCGAGGGCGTCCGACACGTCGAAATCGACATCGACGCGGAAGGTCTTGGCCAGGTACTCCTCGATGGTGCGGTCCACCGCGCCCAGATCGCGGATGTTGATCCGCTCGTTGGCCAGCGCCGTATAGAGCAGAATCTCCTCCTTGATGTCCTCGTCGGCGGCGCGGTCGGCCAGCAGCGTCATCACCCCGCGGTTGTCGGCCATGGAGTGGAAATAGAGGTCGCGGGCCAGCACCACCATGTACCGGTTGCGCTGGGCGATGAAGGCGCTGGCCTGGCGCACGACCAGGCCGCCGAGCCCCCCGAGCGTCATCACCAGCGTGTACGGGTTGCTCAGAAGGGCCAGCTTGCCGATCGTGCCGATCACGCCGGCGCCGAGGCCGCTGCTGGCGGTCACGCCCAGCTTGATCTTGTCGAGCAGGCGGAAGCGCACGCGCGTGTTGGGGAATGCCATCTCCACGTCGGAGCGCGGCATGTTCTTGAACAGCTTGATGTAGACGTAGTCGCTGGAGACGGTGTCGGGCAGCAGCTTGCGCTCCCGGCGCACAAGGCTCTCGGCCTTCTTGCGATCGAGCTTCTGCTTCTCCATCAGGTCGCGCACGCGGGTCTCGTACGGCTTGAGCTTGAAGAGGATGAAGAGCCGCTGGAACACCGGCACCTGCACCTCCTTCCAGCCGATATAGGCCTTCGTGATGTCGCGGTGCCGCTCTTTTACTGTGGTGGCGCCGCGGTAGAAGATCAGCAGCTCCTCGAAGGCGTCGGTGTCGACCTGCAGGTCGAGGCCATAGTGGGAACGCTTGGTCAGGATAATGTGGAAGTTCTTGGGGTCAACGCGGCTGAAGTTGCCCTGCACCAGCAACTCGGCCATGCGGTCCACCAGCCTCTGCCGCATGGCGGCCCGCTCTTGCGGGGTGAAGCCGCGCGTCTGCAGGAGGTCGGTGTCGGGGCTGAAGGGCTCGTAGAGCTGCTCCAGGTCGAGGAGCTTGGCCGCGTAGCCGTGGCGGCGCCAGTAGTCGAGGTAGCGCATGAAGCGGCGCGCCTGCACGTGGTCGCCCTTGGGCCAGAGGCCCGGGGCCGTGAGGCGGTCGAGCAGGGCGTGGCGCGTGATGGGCAGGAACTTCTCGCGGCCCAGGTTGGCGGCGGCTTCCGAATGGGGGTCGACGGCGGCGGACGGCGCGGCGGCTGACGCCCTGCCAGTCCCCTTCAGGTTCTCGGACATGGTGGTCGCAACCATCGCACCTCTCCCGCACACTCCCGCCGGGGATGCGCCTCCCCCGCGGCAAGAGCCCTACAATGTCGGCGATACTATGAAACAGGCGACAGATCCCCGCTGAGCGGGGCGCAGTGGAACGGGCTCAGACCCCTCGCCCCGAACGGTGCAGTTTCACTCATCGATCGATGCGAGGGGTCTGACCCCGCTATCCGCCAGGGTCTGCCCCCCGTTACACGTCGCTGGCGCGGGTTACGAAGCCGTCCAGCACCTTTTTTTCGCCGGCCTTGTCGAAGTCGATGGTGAGCTTGTTGCCATCCACCAAGACGATCTGCCCGTAGCCGAATTTCTCGTGGAACACTCGCTCCCCGCGCGCAAAGCCGGCGCCGCGGCCGGTCGAGGAGGCGACCAGCTTGGCCTCGATGGTCTGTGGGCCGGGCGACCGGCGGCGGTTGTCCTGGCCCCATTGCTGCTTGGCGCGCTGCCAGCCGGGTGTGCCATAGCCGCTGCTGAAGCCGGCGCCAGGCTCCTCGAAGCGGCTGTGGCCGTAGGGGTTGCCGTAGGCCGAGGCCGGGCCGGCATGGGGGCTGCGCATGGCCACGATGTCGAGGTGCTTCTCGGGCAGCTCGTTGACGAAGCGCGAGGGCGTCGCCGCCTGCCACAGTCCCCGGGTGCGGCGGTTCTGGACGAAGCTCACCTTGGCCTTGCGCCTGGCCCTGGTGAGGCCGACGTAGGCGAGGCGCCGCTCCTCCTCCAGCCCATTGGTGCCGTTCTCGTCCAGGCTGCGCTGGTGGGGGAACAGCCCCTCCTCCCAGCCGGGTAGGAATACAACGTCGAACTCCAGGCCCTTGGCGGCGTGCAGCGTCATCAGCGACACGCGGTCCTTGCCGTCGGCGGTGTCGGCGTCCATCACCAGCGCGACATGCTCCAGGAAGCCCTGCAGCGTGTCGAACTCGTGCATGAAGCGGATCAGCTCCTTGAGGTTCTCCAGCCGGGAATGGGCCTGGGGGCTCTTGTCCTGCTGCCACATATGCGTGTAGCCCGACTCGTCGAGGATCAGCTCGCCCAGCTCGGTGTGCTTCATGCCTTCCACGGCGCGGCGCCAGCGATCGAACGACGCGATCAGGTCGGCCAGCGACTTGCGGGTGCGGCCAGGCAGCTCCTCCGTTTCCACGATCTCGCGCGCGGCCTGGTAGAGGGGCACACCGCCGCGGGCGCGCGCCAGCTCGTGCAGGCGTCGCAGTGTGGTATCGCCGAGGCCGCGCCTGGGCACGTTGACGATGCGCTCGAACTTCAGGTCGTTGGCCGGGTTGAGCGTCACCTCCAGGTAGGCGATGGCGTCCTTGATCTCCTGGCGCTCATAAAACCTGGGGCCGCCGATCACGCGATAGGGGAGACCGAGGGTGACGAACCGGTCCTCGAAGGCGCGCATCTGGAACGAGGCGCGGACCAGGATGGCGATGCCGTCGAGACGCTGGCCGCGCTTGCGCAGGGCCTCAATGTCGTCGCCGGCGATGCGGGCCTCCTCCTCATCGTCCCACAGCGCCGTGAGGCTGACGCGCTCGCCCATGGCGTCGTCGGTGAACAGGGTCTTGCCGAGGCGGCCCTTGTTGCGGGCGATGAGGGCGGCAGCCGCCGCCAGGATGTGCCCGGTGGAGCGGTAGTTGCGCTCCAGCCGGATCACCTTGGCGCCGGGGAAATCCGCCTCGAAACGCAGGATGTTGTCCACCTCGGCGCCGCGCCAGCCGTAGATGGACTGATCGTCGTCGCCCACGCAGCAGACATTCGAGTCGCTACCCGCAAGCAGCCGCAGCCACAGGTACTGGGCGACGTTGGTGTCCTGGTATTCGTCGACCAGGATGTAGCGGAACCGGCGCTGATAGTCGGCCAGCACGTCGGGGTTCTCGCGGAACAGGCGGATCGTCTCCAGCAGCAGGTCGCCGAAATCGACGGCGTTCAGCTCCTTGAGGCGCTGCTGGTAGGCGGCGTAGAGCTTCGCCCCCTGGCCCTCGGCGAAGGCGAAGGCCTCGCCGCGCGGCACCTTGTCCGGCGTGACGCCGCGGTTCTTCCAGCCGTCGATCAGGGCGGCGAGCTGGCGCGCCGGCCAGCGGTCCTTGTCGAGGTTGGCGCCCTCGATCACCTGCTTGATCAGCCGCAGCTGGTCGTCGACATCGAGGATGGTGAAGCCCGACTTGAGGCCCACCAGCTCGCCATGCCGGCGCAGGATCTTGACGCCGACGGCGTGGAAGGTGCCGAGCCAGGGCATGCCTTCCAGGGCGCCGCCCACCAGCTGGCCGATGCGCTCCTTCATCTCGCGCGCGGCCTTGTTGGTGAAGGTCACGGCCAGGATCTGCCAAGCCTGCGCCCGGTCCGAGCACAGGATATGGGCAATGCGGGTGGTGAGCACCCGCGTCTTGCCGGTGCCGGCGCCGGCCAGCACCAGGACGGGGCCGTCGAGCGTCTCCACCGCCTCCCGCTGCTCCGGGTTGAGGCCCTCCATGTAGGATGCCCCCGCCCACCCCAGGGCGCGGGCAGAATTGGAGGGCGTGGTCGCCTCGGCGGCGGTCACGGCGGCGGAGGATGTCGCGCGAGTCGGAGGCATCGGCCCGCACTATAGCACCACTGGTGCCTGAGCAACCCGGCCCCTTGCCCTTCCCACAGGCCAGCCACCTCCCCCTGCGGCCCTGGTTCATCGCGAAAGGGACCCGGGCTCATCGCCTCAAGTCGCCCCGCCGGCGGCCCTTCGCTCAGGCGACACGCCAGCGCAGGATGTGGCGCTCCAGCCGCTCCAGGGCCGCGTTTGTGACGTAGCCGACCGCGCCCAGCACGATGATGCCGGCGTCGAGATCGGCGCTGCGGAACGCGCGGGCCGCCATCATGATGGTGTGCCCGAGGCCCACCAGCCCCGAGAGCATC
>DATMZP010000281.1:0-5695 GCA_035573595.1 Hyphomicrobiaceae bacterium | reverse complement strand
CCCGCTTCGGTTTTCTCTACGAGCATCAGACAGATTGCGAGCGGGACGCCTTCTTGCAGGACCAGCGGGTGCTGAAGAACCTCCTGGCCCTCGCAGGCTCGGATCAGCCTGAGGAAGCGGCCAAGGCCATCAACAAGAGGATCAGGCACACTGACTCGCTCATCCCAGTGCTCGACGGCCGCCGGCTGTCATTCGCCCTGAGGAACCTCTACGGGCTGATGCTTCGGGAGATCGTCATGGTGGTCGAGAAGGAGGCCCGCCTCACCAAGTGCCAGCACTGCGACAAAGCCTTCCTGACGGGACCCACCACGGGGCGGCGGTCGCATGCTGCCTATTGCTCGGACAGGTGCCGAGTGGCCGCCATGCGCGTCCGGAATTCTGAGCGCTGAGCACACAATGCGGGGTGACCCTTGTCGCAGCGTTGTCGCGGCCACTAATCTCTAACAGGTCTAACTCTTTGATAGTACGTCACATCATGTTGCAGTGGTATGCGACAATGAATTGGGTCTTGTGACAACATAAACCATTGAAAATATTGGCGTTACCGGCATGGTTCGAGATTGAGACTATAAGCTCAAGAAGCTGCGCCGGCTGATCGGGGCATAAGGTGTCAGACCCTCCGGGTCTGACACCAGTACGCAATCGGCTTTGGAGCCACGGTGTCAGACCCAGAGGGTCTGACACCGTCTGACATCATCTCAGTTCCCCTTTACGCCCGCGGCCTTGATGATGGGCCCCCACTTGGCGACCTCGGAGGCCAGCTGCCTCTTGAGCGCGTCCGGGGTGGCCAGCGCCTGCGAGACAGGCTCGGTGCCGAGGTCGGCGAAGCGGGCCATGACCTTCTCGTCCCTGAGCGCGACCTTCAGCGCATTGACGAGCTTGTCCGTCACATCCTTGGGCAGGCCCTTCGGCGCCCACATGGCGTGCCATGCCGAGACCTCGAAGCCCTTGAGGCCCGATTCGTCGAGCGTCGGCAGCTCGGGCAGCACCTTGAGGCGCGCCGGCGTGGTGGCGGCATAGCCCTTGATCTTGCCGGCCTTGATCGGATTGGTGGTCCCCGTGGTCTGGTCGCACATCATGTCGAACTGGCCGCCCAGAAGGTCGTTCATGGCCGGGCCGGTGCCGCGGTAGGCCACTGCCGTCATCTCGGTCTTGGTGGCGTGCATGAGCAGCAGCGCGCACAGGTGCGAGGCGGAGCCGATGCCGGCGTGGGCGTAGGTGACGCCCTTCTGCTTCTCCTTCATCCAGGCCAGCAGCTCGCCGATACCCTTGATCGGCAGGTCCGCCTTGCCGACCACCGTCATCGGCACGTCGGTGATGCGGCCGATGGAGTCGAAGTCCTCGATCGCGTTGTACTTGAGGTTCTCGTACAGCGCCGGTGCGGTGGACTGGCCGATGTGCCAGACCGCCAGCGTGTAGCCGTCGGCGGGAGCCTTGGCGACGCGCGCCATGCCGATGGTGCCGCCGGCGCCGCCGGCGTTCTCCACCACGATCTGCTGACCGAGCGTGCGGCTCATGGAATCGCCCACCAGCCGCGCCACCGTGTCGGTCGGGCCGCCGGCCGCCGCGGGCACGACGATCGTCACCGGCCGGTCGGGGTAGCTCTGCGCGGACGCCGTGGCGGCCGCCATGCCAAGGGCCAGGGCGGCCCAGATCGTAGAGCGGAGCAGACTGCAAGCGCGCTCCATGCGTTTCCTCCTTCTGTTGCTGCCGGCTTTATGCCTGGGGCTATTCGTGCGGCAGGGGCACGTAGGGTAGCATCGGCACCTTCGCATAGCGGGCCGTCGGCATCCGCATAGCGGGTAATATTGTTTCGGCGCAAGGGCGGCAAGACTTGCAAGCGGTCTCGCCGGGGTGGCGGCTGCCGGTAACGATGTCTCAATTGCCTTCACCCCTTGCAAGCTGTCTGGAGCCGTATGAAGTTTGTCAATGCCGCAGGACTCAGGCATCGAATAGCGACCTGAAGCCGCTGCGGTTGGGGAGGCGGCAACGCCGAGACAGACTATGCCCAAACATGCTGTCAGCCTCGACGACAAGTACGCGCTGGACGAGACCCGCCAGCTCCTGACCGGCACCCAGGCGATCGTACGCCTGATGCTGACCCAGCGGGCGCGCGACGTGCGGGCCGGGCTCAACACGGCGGGGTACGTGACGGGCTACCGCGGCTCGCCCATCGCCACCCTGGAGGCGGCGATGCTGCGCGCGCACGGCATCCTGGAGCCCAACCATATCAAGTTCCAGCCCGGCCTCAACGAGGACCTGGCGGCCACCGCGCTCTGGGGCTCGCAGCAGGCCGAGCTGCGCGGCGAGGGCAAATACGACGGCGTGTTCGGCGTCTGGTACGGCAAGGGCCCGGGCGTGGACCGCACCGGCGACGTGTTCCGCCACGCCAACCATGCCGGCACCTCGCGCCACGGCGGTGTGCTGGCGCTGATGGGCGACGACCATACCTGCGAGAGCTCGACCAGCGCGCACCAGTCGGAGTTCGCGTTCGTCGACTACATGATCCCGATCCTGAACCCGGCCGGGGTGCAGGAGATCCTCGACTACGGCATCCTGGGCCTCGCCCTGTCGCGCTATGCCGGCGTGTGGGTCGGCCTCAAGTGCGTGAAGGACAACATCGAGGCCACCGCCACGGTGGACGGCCGCGTCGACCGCGTTCAGATCAAGATGCCTGAGGATTTCACGCCGCCTCCCGGCGGCCTCAACATCCGCCTCGGCGACCAGGCGCTCGCCAAGGAGGCGCGGCTGCACGACTACAAGCGCGCGGCCATCCTGGCCTTCGCCCGTGCCAACGGCTTTGACCGCATTGTGACGAGCGGCGGCCCGGCCCCCAAGATCGGCATCATTACCACCGGCAAGAGCTACCTCGACGTGCGTGCCGCCATGGACGAGCTCGGCATCGACGAGGTGGCCGCCAACCGGCTCGGGCTGCGGCTCTACAAGGTCGGCATGCCGTGGCCGCTGGAGCCGCAGGGGCTCCTCAAGTTCGCGCAGGGGCTCGACCTGATCCTGGTAGTGGAGGAGAAGCGCGCACTCATCGAGACCCAGGTCAAGGAGCAGCTCTACCACCTCCCCGATCGGCCGCGGGTGCTGGGCAAGAAGGACGAGAACGAGCAGTGGCTGTTCCCGGCCAAATACGCGCTCGACCCTTCCGACATTGCCATCAAGCTGGGCGAGCGACTGATCCGCAGCTCGGTCAACTCTTGTGCCGGCGATGACATCAAGGACAGGGTGGCGGAGCTCAAGCGCGTCAAGGGCAACCGCCCGGAGACCCAGGAGGCCGCCACCCGCATCCCCTACTTCTGCCCCGGCTGCCCGCACAACTCTTCCACGGTGGTGCCACAGGGCTCGCGCGCCTACGCCGGCATCGGCTGCCATTACATGGCGCACTGGATGGACCGGAGCACCGAAGGGTTCACCCAGATGGGCGGCGAGGGCTCGAACTGGATCGGCGAGGCGCCGTTCTCCAAGACCGAGCACGTATTCCAGAACCTGGGCGACGGCACCTATATCCACTCCGGCAGCCTCGCCATCCGGGCGGCGCGCGCCGCCGGCGTCAACATCACCTTCAAGCTCCTCTACAACGATGCCGTCGCCATGACCGGCGGCCAGTCGCTCGACGGCGCCCCCACCGTGGGCATGATGGCGCGGCAGGTGCAGGCCGAGGGCATCGACAAGGTGGTGGTCGTCACCGACGAGCCGCACAAGTATCCCTCGGGCTTCATCCCGGCCGGGGTGCCCGTCTACCACCGCCGAGACCTGCAGAGCCTGCAGGAGGAGCTACGCACGGTCCCCGGCGTCTCGGTCCTGATCTACGACCAGACCTGCGCCGCCGAGAAGCGCCGCCGCAGGAAGCGCGGCACGTTCCCCGACCCCGACAAGCGCGCCTTCATCAACCCTGCCGTCTGCGAGGGCTGCGGCGATTGCGGTGTGAAATCCAACTGCGTCGCCGTGATGCCGCTGGAGACGGAGCTCGGCACCAAGCGCGCCATCGACCAGTCCGCATGCAACAAGGACTTCTCCTGTGTCGAGGGCTTCTGCCCGAGCTTCGTGACGGTGCACGGCGCCAAGGTGAGGAAGTCGCGTACGGCGGTGCGCGGCGACAGCGGCGTGACGGCCATGCTGGCGAGCCTGCCGGAGCCGGCGCTGCCGGCGCTCGACCAACCCTATACGATGCTGGTCACCGGCGTCGGCGGTACGGGCGTGGTAACGATCTCGGCCATTCTCGGCCAGGCCGCGCACCTGGAAGGCAAGGGCTTCGGCGCCATCGACATGACGGGCCTCGCCCAGAAGGGCGGTGCCGTGGCCTGCCACATGCGCGTGGCGCGCGACGCCGACCAGATCCACGCCATCCGTGCCGGCGTGGCCGGCGCCGATCTGGTGCTCGGCTGCGACCTGGTGGTGACGGCCTCGAACGGGGTGCTGGCCACCATCAAGCCGGACCACACAGCCGTGGTCTACTCCGACTATGAGATGCACACCGCCCAGTTCACCCGCAACGCCAACGTCAGGGTGCCGGGTCCGGCGCTCCGCCACGCCATCGCCGAGCGCGCCGGCAACGGGCCGGTGCACCACTTCGATGCCCACACCGCCGCCGTGAAGCTGTTCGGCGACTCCATCGCCGCCAACATCTTCCTCCTGGGCTACGCCTATCAGCTCGGCTCGGTGCCCATCGGCGCCGCGGCGGTCGAGCAGGCCATCGAGCTCAACGGCGCCGCCGTGGAGATGAGCAAGGCCGCGTTCCGCATCGGCCGCCTGGCGGCGCACGACATGCGCGCCATCGAGCGCATCGTGGGCGCCGATACGGTCGCCGCCCCCGCCAGGATGCAGACGCTGGACGGCATCGTCGCCTACCGGGCCGTCCGGCTCACCGACTACCAGGATGCCGCTCTGGCCGAGCGCTACCGCGCACGCGTGGCGGCCATCGCCGGGGTGGAGCGGGCCAAGGCGCCGGGGCGGGCGGGCCTTGCCGAGGCGGTGGCGCGCGGCTACCACAAGCTGCTCGCCTACAAGGACGAGTACGAGGTGGCCCGGCTGTTCGCCGACCCGGCCTTCGAGAGGGCCCTGTCCGACCAGTTCGAGTCGCGCGGGAAGCTGCAGTTCCACCTGGCCCCGCCGCTGCTGGCGCGGCGCGACAAGCGCACCGGCGAGCCCCGCAAGATGACGTTCGGGCGCTGGATGCTGCCCGCCTTCCGCCTGCTCGCCAGGGCCAAGCGGCTGCGTGGCACCGCCTGGGACCTGTTCGGCTACACGAAGGAGCGCCGCCTGGAGCGGCAGATGATCGCCGACTACGAGGCGCTCCTCGACGAGATCGCCGGGCGCCTCTCCCCCGCCAACCACCACACCGCCGTCGCGCTCGCCTCGCTGCCGCTGGAGATCCGCGGCTTCGGCCACATCAAGGAGCGCAACTACACCCTCGCCAAGGGCCGCGAGGCCACGCTGCTCGCCGAGCTGCGCAGCCCCTCGCCCACGCTGCTCAAGGCGGCCGAGTAGATCCACCGTCATCCCGAAGCCGAGGCCGCCGGCCGAGGCTGTCCGGGACCCGGTGAATTGCAGCTTCGCCGGCGCCGTCCTTCCCGAGGATCCGGCTCGGTGCGCTAGCTCGTCTTCGGCTCGCATCGCTCCGGCCGGGATGACGGTGGAGAGGGTCTGACACCATCTCGCCATCGTCGGCGCACACGCTCCCTTGAAA
>DATMZP010000280.1:0-3485 GCA_035573595.1 Hyphomicrobiaceae bacterium | reverse complement strand
CTCGATTGGACAGGAAACGTCTGCTGCCTCGCAGCGGCTGGCCGCCCGAGGGGATGGAGGAGGAGCAGGGCGTCCGGGCTCGCGCCCGACGGCCATGACCTATATCCGGCGTTGGGCGCAAAGAACGCCCTGCTCGGCCGCCTCCGACGGCCGCCTGGCGCTTGGCCGGCCTGGCCACCTTGCCCTGCGGGGTATCGGAGAAACGACTTCGCCGCATCCCTACCCCCTTGTCCTCGAGCGTGCGTCGAGGGAGACCCCGGTTCCGTCCCCGCCAAGTCCGGGGTTGGAGCTCCGAGGCACCGGCGCTCGGATGGTCTGTCCGCCATGCCGGGCGAGGTATCGGACTGCGGCCCCCGGCTCCTAGCCTGAGCGACGGCCCTAGGCGACCGCCGGTCTCATCTCCGAGGCGGGCGGATGAGAGCACAATACGGCGCGGGAGTCATCATTAATCCGCATACACTATTAATCCTGAGCGCTATCCCCTCTCGGTCAATTCGTGCTCGTCGCGGGTCGGGCGGGAACAGGCGTGAGCGTCACGCGTCACCCTCTCCCGCAAGCGGGGAGAGGGTATCCGCCTGACGGTGCCCTACATCGGCGGGGCGGCGCCCTTGCTGACGGCCACGCGGCCCGTCTCGAGCGTCCCGTCGGGCAGCTTCTTGGCACCGCCGACGAAGATCTTGGCGCCCGGCTTCATGTCGCTCGCGTCGCCGGGGGCGTAGGCGACAATCGGGGTGCCGTCCGGCACGACGATCTTCTTCTCCCCGTCCTTGTACTTGAGCGTGAGCACCTGGCCCTGGGCGGAGGCAACTGTGGCCTCGACGTTGGCGTTGGTCATGGTGCTGTTGGGCTCGCGGTCCCAGGGTTGATGCCCCTCGGCCAGGCCGCGCTGCGCGTCCAGGAAGATGTGGATCCCGATGGCCTTCTGGCTGCCGTCCGCCATGGGCATGCCGGTGACGCCGATGTACTTGCCCTGCTTGATGTCCGCGAGCTTGGCCGGCACGACCGCCACCACCCCGCCGCCCGCTGCGAGCTTCAGCTTCAGCTCGGCGCCGTCACGCGACTTGACGATATAGACGCCGTCCTCCACGCGCTCGATGGTGCCCCGCACGCGCACCGTGGCGTTCTGCGCCCAGGCCGTTGAGGCGACGAGCGCGACGCCCAGCGCCAGCGGCACCAGCGCGCGGCCGACGCCACCCAGGGTGGCTCTTGAAAGGCTCGACATGAGAGACATGCGGGGCTCCTCCCGAAAAGTTTGATAGCCGGTAGACGCTGAAGTGGCCAAGTTTAGTCCCTGGCCGTGCTATTGGGGTCAGACCCCTTTCCACGACCAGATCGAACAAGCGCCAGCTGCAGAGGAAATGGGTCTGACCCCGGCGGCGTCGCCGAATGACAAACTCCGTACTGATATAGCCATGAGCACCCTCGCCGAAGCCGAAACGCAGTCTGCGCCGCCGAAGCGCCCCGCCATCCATCCGCTCTACGTGCGCGTGACGCATTGGATCAATGCGCTCGCCATGCTGATCATGATCGGATCGGGATGGCAGATCTATAACGCCTCGCCGCTCTTCCCGTTCACATTTCCGAGCGCCCTGACCTTGGGCGGATGGCTGGCGGGCGGCCTGCTCTGGCACTTCGCCGCCATGTGGCTGCTCGTCGCCAACGGCATCGTCTACTTGGGCCTGGGGCTCGTCACGGGCCGCCTGCGGCGCAAGCTGCTCCCGGTATGGCCAGGCCAAGTGGTCCATGACCTCACGGCGGCGCTGACGGGTCGCCTGAGCCACGCCGATCTCGCCGCCTACAACGCCGTGCAGAAGGCGCTCTACCTCGGCGTGCTCCTGGCCGGCATCGTTATCGTCGCCTCGGGGCTTGCCATCTGGAAGCCGGTGCAGCTGTGGTGGCTCACTGCACTGCTCGGCGGTTACGAGAGTGCGCGGCTGGTGCACTTCCTCGCCATGGCCGCCATTGTCGGGTTCCTTGTCATTCACGTCGTCCTGGCCCTGCTGGTGCCGAGGAGTCTGCGCGCCATGATCCTGGGACGCTGAGGAGGAGCACAATGAGCGGCGAGCGCAAGGCCATCCCAGGCGTAGACGCCCGGCTCCTCGTCAAGGACGCGGCGCGGTTGCTGCCCGACCCCTCGCGCCGTCTGTTCCTGCGCAACGGGGCCAGCATCGGCGCGCTTGCCCTGCTGACCGGCTGCAGCATCTCCGACAGCGGCTCCGCCGAGCGGGTGCTGCGCCGGATCTCGGAGTTCAACGACTGGGTGCAGGCGCGCCTGTTCAGCCCCCACCGCCTGGCCCAGACCTATCCTGACAGCGCCGTCACCAGGCCATTCCGCTTCAATGCCTACTACGCCGAGGAGGACGCCCCCGACGTCGACGAGGACAGCTACCGCCTCATCGTGGACGGTCTCATCGAGCGCAAAGAGGCGTGGACCCTGGACCAGCTCAACGCGCTGCCGCAGGAGACCCAGATCACGCGCCTCGTCTGCGTCGAGGGCTGGAGCGCCATCGGCAAATGGACGGGCGTACCCTTGCGGACCTTCCTGGAGCGCATCGGCGCGGACCTCACCGCCAGGTACGTGCACTTCGCCTGCGCGGAGGGCTACTCCAGCTCCATCGACATGCCCACCGCGCTGCACCCGCAGACGCAGATGACGCTCAAGTTCGACGGCCAGGTGCTTCCCACCAAGTTCGGCTTCCCGCTCCGCATCCGCATCCCCACCAAGCTCGGGTTCAAGAACCCCAAGCACGTGGTCGGCCTGTCCGTGGTGAACCAGTACCCCGGCGGCTACTGGGAGGACCAGGGCTACAACTGGTTCAGCGGGCTGTGAAGGATTCCCTCTCCCCGCTTGCGGGGAGAGGGAGACTATCGTCCCTCGCGCCACCACGTCGCGGCCAGCAGGGCGAGCAGCGCCGCCAGAGCCAGGAACCCGGTGAACATCGGGATCAGCTTCACGCCGCGGGTCACGAACGCCTCGCGGTCCTTGAGCCCCATCCAGCCCGACCCTGCCAGTACGCGTGCGTTGGTGAGCATGGAGATGCGCGGCAGGTCCACGCCCGAGCCGATGCTGCCCAGCAATCCGCCGCCACGGGTCCAGAACACGCCGCCGCCGGTGGCTTCCGCCAGCGGGCGCAGCTTCTCGTCGGTGGCCGTCACCTCGCTCATCTCGCGGGCATCCTCGACGCCGGCGTGGGCGACGGCCGTCAGCGGTCCGAGCGAGGATTGCGTCTCCAGCTTGTAGAGTCCCGGCGCCGCCACATCCACCGTGGAGCGCCACACGCCAGGACCCGCCTTCTCCAGCGACACCTCGGAGGCTTCCCCGCCGGGCGCCGAGATCTGCACCCGGCCCACGGCCTCCTCCTCCATGGAGCGGCGCTCGATGGTGAGCTTGAGCCCCTTGGCGGATGCGAGCAGCCGCTCCTCCTCCAGGTCGGGCTCCTTCATCAGCCAGTGCGACAGCCGGCGCAGCAGGTCGATATGCGGGC
>DATMZP010000279.1:0-3755 GCA_035573595.1 Hyphomicrobiaceae bacterium | reverse complement strand
CCGAGATGGTCGAGCGCGTCACCGGCTGTCCGCAAGAGACGTTCCTGAAGGTCGCCAAGGCCCTGCTCGACCATTCCGGCCCCGACAAGACGTGTTCGTTCGCCTACGCGGTGGCCTGGACCCAGCACACCAACGGGCCGCAGGTGATCGGCTGCGCGGCGCTGCTCCAGCTCCTGCTCGGCAACTTTGGCCGGCCCGGCGCCGGCATCATGGCGCTGCGCGGGCACGCGTCCATCCAGGGCTCCACGGACATCCCGACGCTCTATCACTCGATCCACGGCTACATGTCGGCGCCGACCGCGCTCAAGAAGCACGACACCCTGCGCGACTACCTGGCCGACGAGACGCTGGCCACCGGCTACTGGGCCAACGAGCCGAAGTTCATGGTGTCGTACCTCAAGTCGATGTACGGCGCGGCCGCCACGCGCGACAACCAGTTCGGCTACGACTGGCACCCCAAGATCCTCGGCGATCACTCGCACCTGCCGATGTTCGTGGCCATGAACGACGGCCGCGTGAAGGGCATGCTGCTCATCGGCCAGAACCCCGCCACCTCGCTGAACGCGCGCCTGGAGCGGGCCGGCCTGCGCAAGCTCGCGTGGCTGGTGGTCAAGGACAACTGGCTGCACGAGAGCGCGACCTTCTGGAAGAACGCCCCCGAGGTCAAGAGCGGCGAGGTGAAGGTCCAGGACATCAAGACCGAGGTGTTCTTCTTCCCCTCGGCCCAGGTCGCCGAGGTGGAGGGCAGCTTCACCAACACTCAGCGGATGCTGCAGTGGCACTACAAGGCCACCGAGGCGCCGGGCGACTGCCGCTCCGACTCCTGGTTCACCTATCAGCTCGGCCGGCGGCTGAAGAAGCTCTACGCCGAGAGCACGGCGCCCCGCGATGCCGGCTTCAAGAATCTCGTGTTCGATTACGAGCACGACGACGCGGCCGAACGCCAGCGGGGCGAGCCGGACGCCAGGAAGCTGTTGAAGGAGATCAACGGCTTCATGACGGACGATCCGGGCAAGCACATCGCGTCCTTCGGCGATCTCAAGGACGACGGCTCCACCACGTGCGCCTCGTGGATCTACTGCGGCGTCTTCCCCGCGCCCGACCAGAACCGTGCGGCCAGCAAGCAGGCCGACCCGCCCGGGCAGCCCGGCGCCCACCTCAACTGGGGGTACGCGTGGCCGGCCAACCGCCGCATCATGTACAACCGCTGCTCGGCCGATCTCAACGGACGGCCGTGGAGCGAGCGCAAGAAGTGGGTGTGGTGGGACGAGGCCCAGAAGAAGTGGGTCGGCTACGACGTTCCCGACTTCGCCACGACAAAGGCGCCGAGCACACCGGGCAAGCTCGGCGCTCCCGGCATGGACGCGCTCTCGGGCACCGAGCCGTTCATCATGAAGCCCGACGGCCGGGGCTGGCTCTATGTGCCGAGCGGTCTCGTGGATGGTCCGCTGCCGGCGCACTACGAGCCGGCCGAGTCCCCGGTGCGCAACCCGATCTACAAGCAGCAGGCGAGTCCGGTGCTGAAGTACTGGAAGCGCGACGGCAACGCGCTGGTGGCCGCCGGCGATCCGCGCTTCCCGCACGTCATCACCACCTACCGGCTCACCGAGCACTACCTGGCCGGCGGCATGAGCCGGTGGAATCCCTGGCTGGCCGAGCTGCAGCCGGAGCTGTTCATCGAGCTCAGCCCGGAGCTCGCCGCCGAGAAAGGCATCAGGAACCTCGACTGGGTGCGCATCAGCACGCCGCGCAGCCGCGTGCGCGCCAAGGCGCTCGTCACGCGCCGGCTGCGGCCGTTCACGATCGACGGCAAGACCGTCCACCAGGTCGGCATGCCGTGGCACTGGGGCTATGAGGGCGTTGTCACCGGCGACGTCGTCAACGAGCTGACCGCGCTGGTCGCCGATCCCAACGTGACGATCCACGAGGGCAAGGCGTTCGTCTGTAACGTAGAGAAGGCGTAGCCATGGCGCAGGCGATGGGCTTCTTCACCGACACGACCGTCTGCATCGGCTGCAAGGCGTGCGAGGTCGCGTGCAAGGAGTGGAACCAGCTCCCGGCCTCCAACGGCGGCGCCAACACGATGTCGGGCGACAGCTACGACAACACGCGGCGGCTCGACGGCATCCACTGGCGCCACGTGCGGTTCATCGAGCAGTTCACACCGGACCGCAGCGAAGGCCGCTGGCTGCTCATGTCCGACGTGTGCAAGCACTGCGTGCGCGCCGGGTGCCTGGAGGTGTGCCCGACCGGCGCCATCATCCGCACGGAGTTCGACACGGTCGTCATCCAGTCCGATGTCTGCAACGGCTGTCGCGACTGCATCGGCGCGTGCCCCTTCGGTGTGATCGACATCAATCCGGCCTCGGGCACCGCGCAGAAGTGCACGCTCTGCTACGACCGCCTGCGGGTCGGGCTCGAACCCGCGTGCGCGAAGGCGTGCCCGACGGACTCGATCACGTTCGGTCCCGTGGCCGACCTGCGCACGCTGGCCGAGGCGCGCGTCGGCAAGCTGCACGCGCAGGGCGAGAAGCGCGCCTACCTCTACGGCGCCGACGACAAGATGCTCGGCGGCCTCAACTCGTTCTTCCTGCTGGTCGACCGCCCCGAGGTCTACAAGCTGCCGCCGGATCCCCAGCTTCCCTCGCGGCGCGTGCGGCCGAGCGCGCTGCTGTCCGTGCTCGGCGGCGTGATGGTCACCCTGGCCGGCCTCGTCAGCTTCCGCACCCGCGGGCGACGCGAATGAACCCGCCGCCGAGCACGCTGTTCACGGCCGCGCCCGAGTGGCAGTGGCTCATCGTCTTCTACTTCTTCCTGGGCGGCATCGCCGGCGGCGCGTACGTCCTGGCCGTGCTCATCGATCTCTTCGGCAATCTGACCGCCCGCCCGCTGGCGCGCCTGGGCTACCTGATGGCGTTTCCCCTCACCGTCGTGTGCGGCCTGCTGCTCATCGTCGACCTGCGCCGTCCGGCGCGCTTCTGGCACATGATGCTGCAGTCGGAAACACTGCGGCCGATGTTCAAGGCCTGGTCGCCGATGTCGCTCGGCTCGTGGGCGCTGCTGCTGTTCGGCGGCCTCGCCCTGCTCTCCTTCCTGGCCGCGCTCGCCGACGACGGACGCGGCCGCTGCCCGCGCCTCGCGGTCCTGCGCCCGCCCGGGGCGCTCGGCACGCTGGTGGCGCTGGTGGGCGGCCTGCTCGGCTTCTTCGTCGCCGGCTACACCGGCGTGCTGCTGAGCGCCACCAATCGCCCGATCTGGGCCGACACCAGCATGCTCGGCCTGGTCTTCCTCGTCTCCGGCGCCTCGACCGCGGCCGCCGCGCTGGCCCTGCTCGGACGGCGGCGCGCGGCCGCCAGCCCCGCCGGGCTGACCGCGCTCGAGCGCTTCGACAGCATGATGCTGGTGCTGGAGCTGGTCGCGCTCATCGCCCTCGTCGTCTCGCTGGGCGGCATGGCGCGCGCCTGGCTCGGCGCGTGGGGCGCGCTGCTCCTGATCGGTGTCGTGGGCCTCGGCATCATCGTGCCGCTGGTCCTCTACCGCCGCTCGCTTCGGACGGGAGGGCTGAGCGGCGCGGGGGCGGCCGCCGCCGCGCTCGTCCTCGTCGGCGGCTTCCTGCTGCGCGTGGTCATCATCCTGTCGTCGGAGAGCATATGAGCGCGCGCGGGCGACGGCTGGCCATCGTGCTCGCGCTCGGCCTCGCGGCCGCGGCGTGCACGAGCCCCGAGGCGACGCGACAGCGCGCCGGCGGGCCCGGC
>DATMZP010000278.1:0-7031 GCA_035573595.1 Hyphomicrobiaceae bacterium | reverse complement strand
CGCGATACACGCAGGCGGATGAGATGCCTATGGCCCTAAACATCCGTGCATAGTGACGCACAGCCGTGGTGATGCCCCCAAGGCCTCTGACGCTTGCCACCTGCAAAGCGTATAGCGAGGGTACGCGAGAGCCCCGGTCAGGACCATCCATCTGTAGCTTCACCGAACAGCCTTATAGTTGGGGAACGACAGGCGTTCGATCCAGGTGATCGCTCCGTCCCAGTACGACACCAGTCGCGATTTGGACCACTGCCCGATTCATTGCTATCTTCGAGCAGCCATCGCTCAGTGGGCTACCTAGCTGCCCTTCCAGTCGCCCAGCAAGGGCCAATGTGTCGCTGAACCTGATGCGCCCTGAAGCCCGAAGGTCACACCGGAGGCGGTGTCAGCGACCTACACGACGACTGGCCGGTGGCACTGGCGAGCGCGGTTTCGGCTAGGCTTGCCCCCCGATAAAGGGTATTGGATAGCAGATCAGCTGCCCGGCGGGGGCGCGGCTCATCGGGGGACGAGGCCGGCAACCGGCCCCGGCAGCAGGAGCAGATTCACCGTGTCGAGTGCCGTCTCGGGCAATGGGCCAGGAGCATCGATCGCCTTGCATACGGCCACCGATGCGCTCCCGTGGGGAGCGCTGCGCCCCACCAGGGCGGCGGCATTCTTCATCGGCAGCTTCGGGCGCAAGCTTGTCCGGGGCTCCTTCCGCAAGCGGCTCTACCGCGTGCTGGCCAGGATCAGTCCCGCCTTCGACATCGAGGCCAGCGGCGGCCTGAGGCTGCGCTGCTCGATCGGCGACAATGCCACCGAGATGCGCATGCTGAGCCGGCCCGAACGGCTGCTGACGCACATCGCGCGGATAACGGACGACCTGGCGCCGGGCGACACCTTCGTGGACCTGGGTGCCAATGTCGGGGTGTTCAGCCTCTACGCGGCGAAGGCGGTGGGGCCGCAGGGGTGCGTGCTGGCCATCGAGCCGTCGCCCACCATGCTGCAGCGGCTGCGCTTCAACCTCGCCGCCAACGGCTTCAACAACGTCCGCATCGCCCCCGTGGCCGTCGGCGCGGCGCGCGGGCAGGCGACGTTCCACACCCTGCCCGACGCCCACGGCAGCGCCAGCCTGCACCGGATGCCCGGCAGCAGCCCGCACATGACCGTGCCGGTCGAGACGCTCGTGTCCCTTCTCTCGGCCCAGGGCATCGAGCGCATCGACGCCATGAAGGTGGACATCGAGGGCTACGAGGACCGGGCGCTGCTCCCGTTCTTCGCCGAGGCGCCGAGAAGCCTGTGGCCGCGCCGCATCTTCATGGAGACGCTGGGACGCGGCAAGCGCTGGGAGCGCGACTGCGTGGCCCACCTCCTGGACCTCGGCTACCGGATCGAGTGGCAGAGCAACATGGACGCGCTGCTCGTCCTTCCCGCCCAGGGCTTTTCCCCGCAGGGCCGGTGAGCCGCCCGGCGGGGGCCCGCCTTGACAGGCTGGAGCGCCCCTCCTTATATCGCCCGCGTTTCCTGCGGCGGAGTAGCTCAGTTGGTTAGAGCGGCGGAATCATAATCCGTAGGTCGCCGGTTCAAGTCCGGCCTCCGCTACCACCCATCTCTCAGAATTGCGGAATGCAGGCTGGGTCAGGCCCGAAGGCCGTGACCCAATATTGTCCGCGCTTGCCAACCAACGTCAAAGCGACGGCCGGCCCGAACCGCCGGTCTTGCGTTCGCGCTCGCGCTGCCAGTAGACCAGCAGCACCGTCACCACGGCGGTGGCCACCATGGTGGTCAGGATGTCCGGCCGCCGCACGAACGCCAGCCAAGCCTGGAAGCCGGCCTGGAACGTCGTCCGCCCCGTCAGGTAGCCGTTGCCGGCGATCACCACGAAGAACACGGCCGCCGTCAGCGCGACGGCGAGCCCCATCTGCACAAGCCTCTTGAGCAGCCGGGGCACCAACATCTTCTTCCCGGCCATCACCAGCTGAGTCGTATCAGACATGGTCCGATTCTCCTGATCGTCTGTCTGACCCTAGACGACGGGTGGCGGCCGTTCCAAGGCCTCCAACCCATCCGCTCACAACGCCGTGAACGGCACCGCGCCGCCGAGCTGCCGCCGCAGGACCGGCGGAGAAAGAAATAACTGCGGCTTGCCAATCACTTACCCGGCTGCGAGCGAAATAATCGCCGAGCCTGTCGATTCTGCCCCGGCCCGTTCGACGTGACGATGAAGGCCGAGGCGAGCTGCCCAAGCGGGTCCGCCCCGGCTCCCGACCCGAAGCGAAAGGAGAACGACAATGCGTTTCATGGTGATGGTGAAGGCGACCAGGGACTCCGAGGCCGGCAAGCTGCCCTCCGAGGAGATGCTCTCGGCCATGGGCAAGTTCAACGAGGAGCTGGTGAAGGCCGGCGTGATGCTCGACGGCAACGGCCTGCAGTCGAGCGCGAAGGGAGCGCGCGTCCGCTTCTCCGGCCCCAGTCGCACGGTGATCGACGGCCCCTTCGCCGAGACCAAGGAGCTGGTGGCCGGCTACTGGATCCTGCAGTGCAAGTCGCTGGCCGAGTGCGTCGAGTGGATCAAGCGCTGCCCCAACCCGCACGAGGGGGACAGCGAGATCGAGATCCGCCAGCTGTTCGAGCTGGACGACTTCGGCGAGAGCCCGGCCGTGGACCATCACCGCCAGCTCGGCGATCAGCTCGCCGGGAAGAAGTGACGGGCCCGCGGATCGGCCGGGCAGGTCGCAGCGAAAAAATCTGCCCACCCGTGTCGATCCCGCCGCCCCCCGTTCGTCGTGACACCAGAGCCGCCGCTCGGGCGCGCCAGAATCGATCCAGAACCGATAGTGGAGAATGACCATGCGCATCTTGGGAATGCTCAAAGCCGACGCCAGCTCCGAAGCCGGCGCCCCGCCCAGCAAGGACTTGATCGAGCGGATGGGGGTTTTCATCGAGGAGGTCACCAAGGCCGGCGTGATGCTCGACAGCAACGGCCTGCACCCCAGCCGGAAGGGCAAGCGGGTCCGCCTCGCCAACGGCAAGATCACCGTCATCGACGGACCGTTCACGGAGTCAAAGGAGCTCGTCGCCTCCTACGCCTTCTTCCAGGTGAAATCCATGGACGAGGTGATCCACTGGACCAAGCGCTTCCTTGAGGTCCTGGGCCAGGGCGAATGCGAGCTGCGCCCCATTTTCGAGCCGGAGGATTTCTCCAAGAAGGTCTTCACTCCCGAGGAGCGCAAGCGCGAGGAGGCGACGCGCGAGAAGATGCGCAACAACGCCAGGAAATCCTGACGCCGCAACGAGCCGGGGCGTACCGCGCCGATCATCTGTCAGGGCGCGGCACGCCTCGCCATCGCCGCAAGGTCAAGATCAGCAGGGGAAGCAATCCAATGACCAAGATCACTGTCCAGACAACAGTTGCCGCGCCTATTGAGCAGGTGTGGGCAGCCTACACGAACCCCGAAGACATCAGGCGGTGGAATGCCGCGTCCGACGACTGGCACACGACAAAGGCCGCAGTGGATTTGCGCGTTGGCGGCGCTTTCTCCTCACGGATGGAGGCGAAGGACGGCAGCGCGGGTTTCGATTTCGCCGGCATCTACACGAAGATCGTGGTGCACAAGCTCATCGGGTATTCGTTTGGCGACCGCACGGCGCTCGTCGAGTTCGCGCCCGACGCGAAGGGCGGTGTTAACGTCCGCGTGACCTTCGATAGCGAGCCCATCCATTCCATCGAGCAGCAACGAAGCGGTTGGCAGGCAATCCTCGACAACTTTGCTCGTCACGTCCAGGCGACCAAGACCGGTCGCGTCGAGATTGCCGGCGTCAACTACTATTACGAGGTGCGCGGCCAGGGCGAGCCGCTGCTCCTGCTGCACGGCGGGCTTGGCTCGCTCGACATGTTCGGGCCGATTCTGCCGGCGCTGACGAAAAACCGGCAGGTCATCGCCGTGGACCTGCACGGTCACGGCCGCACGCCGCTAGGCAGCCGCAGCATCGACCTGGTCGACATCGGCAACGACCTGGGCGTGCTGCTCAAGCGGCTCGGCTACGGCCAGGTGGACGTGCTCGGCTACTCGTTCGGCGGCGGCGCCGCCTTCCGCCTCGCCGTGCAGCATCCCCAGGCCGTGCGACGGCTGGTGCTGGTCTCTGCCGGCTGTTCCCACGATGCCTTCTATCCCGAGCTGCGAGCGCAGCAGGTGCAGGTGGGAGCCGCCATGGCGGAGGCCATGAAGGGCACGCCGATGTACCAGTCCTACGTCGCGGTGGCGCCGCATCCGGAGGACTTTCCCAAGCTGCTCGATCAGATGGGCAGCCTGATGCGCAAGCCCTACGACTGGTCGGCCGACGTTGCGACGCTGAAAATTCCGGTCATGCTGGTCTTCGGCGACAGCGACATGTACCGGCCCGAGCACGTCGTGAAATTCTATCAGCTCCTCGGCGGCGGGCTGAAGGATGCCGGCTGGATGCGCGAGAGCATCTCGCAGAACCGGCTCGCCATCATCCCCAACCGCACCCACTACGACATCCTCTTCGCACCCGAGCTGGCGACGACGGTGCTGCCGTTCCTCAACGGCGAGACTCGGGTGAAGAGCTGGGCGGAGCTGGGCGGCAAGCAGTGAGACAAACGCTAGGATGGGTTCGGCCTTAGCCGGATCCTCCCCAACTCCTGGCAGGCAGGAGGCGGGTCGGCGCGACGGCGCGTGACCCGCCCCCAGGGATCTTGCGCCCTGCGATGGCGCATGGTCTGATCGGCGGCCGTGACGGCCACCGACACCCACACCGGCACCCACGCTGGCACCCACGCCGGCATCCTGGGCGCCATCGACGCGGTCTTCCGCATCGAGCGGGCGAAGCTGATCGCCGGCCTCGCCCGCATGCTGCGCGACGTGGGCTTGGCCGAGGAGCTGGCGCAGGACGCCCTGGTCTCGGCGCTGGAGCAGTGGCCGCGCTCCGGCATCCCCGACAAGCCTGGCGCCTGGCTGATGGCCGCCGCCAAGAACCGTGCCATCGACCGCCTGCGCCGCGCCAAGCTGATCGAGCGCAAGCACCGGGAGCTGGGCCACGACCTGGAGACGACCGGCGAGGGCGAGACGCCCGATCTCGACGACGACATCGGCGACGACCTCCTGCGGCTGATGTTCACGGCCTGCCATCCGGTGCTGTCCACCGACGCCCAGGTCGCCCTCACGCTGCGGCTGCTGGGCGGGCTCACGACCGACGAGATCGCCCGCGCCTTCCTGGTGCCGGAGCCCACCATCGCCCAGCGCATCGTCCGCGCCAAGCGCACGCTGGCCGAGAAGCGGGTGCCGTTCGAGGTGCCGCGCGGGGCGGAGCGCGCGGAGCGTCTCGCCTCGGTGCTGGGCGTGCTCTACCTCGTGTTCAACGAGGGCTACACGGCCACCGCCGGCGGCGACTGGATCAGGCCGCAGCTGTGCGAGGAGGCCTTGCGGCTCGGCCGCGTGCTGGCGGGGCTGGCGCCGGAGGAGCCCGAGGTGCACGGGCTGGTGGCGCTGATGGAGATCCAGGCTTCGCGCCTCAGGGCCCGCGTCGGCCCCGATGGCGAGCCCATCCTGCTGCTCGACCAGGACCGCGCGCGCTGGGACCAGCTCCTGATCCGCCGCGGCCTCGCCGGCCTGGCGCGCGCCGAGGCCCTCGGGGGCGCTCTGGCCGGCCCTCCCGGCCCCTACTTGCTGCAGGCCGCCATCGCCGCCTGCCACGCGCGGGCACGCCAGGCCGCCGACACGGACTGGGTGCGCATCGCTGCGCTCTACGCGGGGCTGGCCCAGGTCGCCCCGTCTCCGGTGGTGGAGTTGAACCGCGCGGTGGCCGTCGGCATGGCCTCGGGCGCCGCGGCGGGCCTCACCCTGGTCGATCGCCTCGCAGCGGAGCCGGCACTGAAGGGCTACCACCTGCTGCCGAGCGTGCGCGGCGACTTCCTGGAGAAGCTCGGCCGCCGGGAGGAGGCCCGCGCCGAGTTCGAGCGCGCCGCCGGCCTCACCCGCAACGCCCGCGAGCGCCGCCTCCTCCTCGACCGCGCCGCAAAGTGCGAGCACCGCCCGGCAGAATAGGCCGTACACCCGAGAGCAGCCTGGCACATCGCCCTGTCACGCCGTGAGCCCTCAGCTGACGACAGAACGCCGAATCCCCTAAAGGGCAAGCGCGGCAGTTTTCAGCGCGAACCTGCCGTAAGATGAAGGCACTACGGCAGGGAAGTGCCAATGAACAGACCTTCGGGCGATCAATCAGAATGGTGAGCCAGGACGTCGATCACTTTACACTGGGCTATGCGCCCCTTAGCGCACGCCTTGAGCATGCGGTTGACCTCGGCCCGCAGTCGAATTAGGCGGGCGATCTTGTCATCGATGGAGGCCAGATGCGCCTTGGCTATGGCATCGACGGACGCGCAGGACTGATCGGGATGACCAGCTAGGTCCAGGAGGCTGCGGATATCTTCGATCTCGAACCCGAGATCGCGGGCGTGTCGGACGAAGAGGAGCCTTCGCAGCAAATTTTCACCGTAGCGGCGCTGCCCCCCGGAGGTTCGCGGAGGCTTTGGCATCAAGCCGATCTGCTCGTAGTAGCGCAGCGTTTGCACTGCGTACCGGAACGGCGCGCCAGTTCCCCTATGGCGAAGCCCATGGTCGTTTTTTGCTCTTGAACCTACAGTCGCTGTAGATGCTATGCGATGTGGGTCGGAAGCCAGAGAACGTCAAGCATGAGCGCAAGCTGCTGCGGAGGCGGAGCCGGATACCGGTCCCCTGATCCAGGCTACCAGCGGGCCGCCCTTTGGCTCGTGTTGGTCATCAACGCAACCATGTTCGCCGTGGAGATCGGCGCTGGACTGGCAGCGGGGTCGGCCTCGCTGCAAGCAGACGCCTTGGACTTTCTCGGCGACGCCGGCAATTACGCCATCAGGGAACCTCGAAGAATAGGTCGATCTGAGAGTTTTGGGCTCGGCCTGAGCGGGCGAGCCACACGGTCGTGTTGGGGTGGGGCCGCTTTCGGCCCATTTTTTTCGCTCCCCGCGCCACTGCGGGAGCGCTTTACGCCAC